>NZ_JBHZAV010000103.1:0-32914 GCF_042754445.1 Embleya sp. NPDC059213 | reverse complement strand
GACACATGCTCACCCGTGAGATTCGGTTGACCGCCCAGATCACCGGCGCCCCCACGCTCGACCATTTCACCGTCGCCGAGACCGAGGTGCACGGCGAGGTCCTGGTGCGCACCGACCGAATCGGGCTCGCCGCGACCTACCTGGAGCTGATGCGGGCCGACTGCGCCATCCCGGTCCCGGCCTGGCAGCCGGGGCAGCGGGTGGGGGTGACCACGATCGGCACGGTGGTGCGATCCGACGACCCCGATCTGGAGGTCGGCGACCTGGTCCGGTCGACGACCGGCTGGAGCGAGTACTCGGCCGGCCCGGCCGACTCGTACCTCAGGCTCGACCGCGAGCTGTTCGCCGACCCCGGCTACCATCTCGTCCAGGGACCGACCGCCTACCACGGCATGGCCGAGGTGGCGAACGTCGGCCCGAGCGACGTGGTCTTCGTCTCCGGCGCGGCGGGCGGGGTCGGCTCGCTGGCCGGACAGATCGCCAAATGCCTCGGCGCGGCGCGGGTGATCGGCAGTGCGGGCAGCCCGGCCAAGGTCGACTACCTGGTGAACGAACTCGGCTACGACGCGGCGTTCGACTACCACGACGGCCCGACGGCCGACCGACTCGCGGAGCTCGCGCCCGAAGGCATCTCGGTCTTCTTCGACGTGGTGGGTGGCGAGCAGTATCGGGGCGCGCTCCGGTCGGCCCGGCCCGGAGCCCGCTTTGCCCTCTGCGGCTCACTGGCCGACCAACTCGGCGACGCGGCGGAGCGCTTCCCGCAGCCCGACCGTGCGGCGGCCGAGGCGAGGGGCGTCGAGCTGCTGCCGTTCTCCTGCCACCACACGCCCGAGCAGATCGCCGCCTGGCACGGACACTTCGTCACGTGGCTGGGCGAGGGCCGCTTCGTCTGTCCGCAGACGGTGGTCGAGGGCGGAATCGAGGACGTACCGCAGGCATTCCTCGACCTGCTTCGGGGTTCCCACCGGGGCAACGTCTCGGTGCGTCTGCCGTGACCGCCCTCACCCTCCGGGCCCTGAACCGGGCACTGCTGGACCGGCAGTTCCTGCTGGAGCGCACCGACCGCACCCCGCTGGAGGTGATCGGCCGGCTGGTCGCGCTCCAGGCCCAGGAGCCCAACTGGGCCTACATCGGCCTGTGGACCAGGATCGACGGCTTCACCGCGTCCGGGCTCACCACGCTGATCGAGGCCCGCCGGGTGGTCCGTTCCGGGCTGCTCCGCAGTACCCAACACCTCGCCGCGGCCGACGACTTCCGGCGGCTGCGACCGCTGCTGCAGCCCGTGCTCGACCGCACGGCCGGCTCGCCCTACTTCACCCGGAACGGCGCGGGCCTGGACGCGGCGGCTTTGGTGGCCGAGGGGCTCGACCTGCTGGCGGGCGGGACGCTGTCGCGCAAGGAATTGGCCCGGCGGTTGGCCGAACGCCATCCGGGACACGACGGCCGGATTCTGGCCGGGCTGGTGGAACTGCGTACGCCCCTCGTCCATGGCGCGGCCACCGGCACCTGGGGTTCGTGGGGCAACCGGTCGGCGATCTCGGTCACGCCCGCCGAGGTCTGGCTGGGACGGCCGATGGCGACCGCCGCGACGCCGACCGCCGCCAAGGACGCGGCCAAGGAGCTGATCCGCCGCTATCTGGCCGGCTTCGGCCCGGCCGGGGTGAAGGACGTCCAGGTCTGGTCCGGATTGACCCGGCTCGGCGAGGTCGTCGCCGAGATGCGTGCCGAACTGCGCCACTGGTCCGGCCCCGATGGCAGGGAGTTGATCGATCTGGCCGACGCCGAGCTGCCCGACCCCGAAACGCCGGCTCCGGTACGGCTGTTGCCCGCCTTCGACAACGCCCTGCTCGGCCACGCCGACCGCTCCCGGATCATCGGCGACGAGGACCGGAAGGTGGTGATGCCCGGCCAGGCGCGCGTCCGGCCCACCTTCCTGGTGGACGGCCGAGTGCACGGCACGTGGTCCCTCGACGCCGGGACGCTGCGACTCACGCCGTTCCGGCCGCTGCGCGGCACCGATCGAGCCGCCCTGGAGCAGGAAGCCGCCCGGCTGCTGCCCTTCGTCGCAGGTCGGTCGGTGTCCTACGACGACCCCGTCGCGAGCCGACCGACCTGAGCTCCCGCCCCGGTACCCACCCGTGGCCCGAACCCCTCCGGCCGGTCCCGGTCCGGCTCCCGTCCCGTCGGTGCACTCGGCGGCCGTCGCGGGGCCCACCCCGAGCGCCACGCGGCGGCGGCGCCGCCGACGCCGATCGCATCGGGCACGGCGCTCACGGTGCGGTCTCCGTCGGGTCGTCGGCCGGGTAGCGGATCTCGACGGTCCAGCCGGCGGTGGGTGCCAGGGGGCGCAGGTGCCGCAGGGCCATGCGTTCGGTGAGGTCCTTCGGGACGAGACAGTCGGCGCAGGCGGACGGTCCGGCGTCGACCGTGATCAGCACGTGGTGGTCGGCCGGGCGCACGCAGGTGAGTCGGTAGTCGTCGGCGGCGAGCGCCCGGGCCAGTGGGGCCAGCGCCTGCGATACCGCGTCGTCGGTGATGTCCGGGTGGGTCATGGAGTACTCCGTTCGCGTGAAGTGCGCGGTCGGCGCGGGTCGGCGGCGGTCAGTGCGTGTCGAGTGGCGGCCGACTGCGGGAGAGGAACGCGCCGTTGTCGGACAGGAGGAACTGTCCGGTGGTGTGGGCGGCGAGGTCGCAGGCGAGGAACAGGACGAGGTCGGCCAGGTCCTCGGGGGCGGACAGTTCGCCGCCCAGCGGGATGGCGGCGCGCAGTGCCCGGATGTAGTCGGCGGTGAGGGCGGCCTCGACCTCGCGGGTGAGGGTGGTCCCGGGGGCGACCGCGTTGACGCGGATGCCGTGTGGCGCGAGTTCGACCGCGAGGGTCCCGGTGAGGTGGTTGACCGCTGCCTTGGCGGCGCCGTACGGGGCCAACCGGGGGGCGGGGCGGGTGGTTTCGCCCGAGCTGACGTTGATGATGACGCCGTCGGTGCGATCGCGGATCATCGCGGCCGCCTCGGCGCGGCAGGCGTACATCGTGGTGAGCAGGTTGCCCGTGACCACGTCCGACATCGCCTGCGGCGTCCAGTCGACGAACGGGGCGGCGGGGTGGTTGCCCATCATGCCGACGTTGTTGACGGCGATGCGGAGGCGGCCGAGGGTGCTGCCGGCTTCGTCGACGAGGTCCTGTACCTGCTGCGGATCCCGCATGTCGCCGATCAGCGCGAGGGCCGATCGGCCGACGCCGCGCACGAGTTCGCAGGTTTCCCGGGCGGCCTCGGGGACGATGTCGGTGACCGCGACGTGTGCCCCCGCCCGCGCGAGCCGGACGGCGATGGCCCGGCCGATCCCCGCGCCGCCGCCCGTGACCAGGGCGACGCGGTCGGTGAGGTTCGTCGGGTCCGGCACGGTAGGTGTCTCCACTTCGTTCGGTGTGGCGGGGTGAGTGCTCGGCGGGCCGACTCGGGCCGTTTCAGGCGGCATCGGGCGCGGACGGGGTGGTCGTCGCGAGGACCAGGGCGTCCTCCAGGGCTTCGAGGGCCATGGCGTCGAGTTCGTTGTCGGACGAGCCGCCGAGCGGGCCGCGCACGGTGAGGACGCGTGCCTGGGGCATGCCGTACAGCGAGGAGACCTGGCGGGCGATCTCGGTGAAGCCGGCGGTGGCCAGCAGCAGGGTGGGGATGCCCGCCTGTTCCAGCACGACGGTGTCGTGGCAGCTCCACGAGGTGCACGAACCACAGTCCGCCGAACCGGTGATGATCAGATCGGCCGATTCGCGCAATCGGTCGAGCACTTCGGGTTCGGCGGGCCGGGCCGCGCTGAACTTGGGGATCTCCAGCGTCACGACCGCGCCGGTGCGTTCGGCGAGCAGTCGGGCGACGGCTCCCTGGATGTAGCCGGCGTGCGGCTTGAGGTTGTCCAGGACGGCGATGCGCGCGCCGGTCAACACCGGCAGTCCGGGGGCGAGTTGCTTGGCCGGTTCGCCGACCCGTCCGGACGGGTCGAGCAGGTGCACGGTCATCGGGATCTCCTCGACATGTTGGGGAAGGGGCGACAGGCGACAGGGCGGCGCTGCGGGCCGGTCAGTCGACGGGGACGGTGACGCTGCGGGTCAATCCCCAACTCGGCACCACCAGCGAGTGTTTGCCCGGCCCGCCCGCGACCAGGATCCGGATGTTGTCCGCGGACTCGGTCATCGGTTGCAGGTCGTCGTCGGCCAGGGCGCGCATCCACGGACGCCACAACGCGGACCGGAAGTTCGCCCGGAAATCGCCCGCGCGACGCCGCGCCTTCTCGAAAAGGTACGCCTGCACGTCCTGCCGCGCCCACCCCGCCGCCGCGATCGTGGCCGCGTGCTCCGGACCCAGGACGATGAAGTACTCGGCGCTGGAGACGACCGCGTTGTTCGTCCCGAACGTGGCCATCACGGTCGCCATCTTGTTCAGGATCGGCCCCGGCTCGCCGCGCGTCTCCATGTCGTGGATGTTGTGCGGGTTCTCCATCCCGGCCACGGTCACCGCGCTGCGCGACTCCAGCCCCAGCGAACGCGGATACACCGCCCAGGGGCTGGCGTCGGCGTTCTCGGCGAAGCAGAACGTGTACTTCGAGGGCTGCCCGTGGGTCGCCGCGTCCGCCAACCCCGCGTCCCCGGCGCCCTTGGCGGTGCCGCCGCCGATGTGCAGCAGGGCCAGGCGCACCGCCCGTCCCAACGTCGCGTTCGCGCGGTTGCCCGGACCCAGCGTCCCGGTACCGGAGTTGAACCCGTGCGCGGCCACCGCCTGCCCGTGCACGACGACCATCACCGACACCGGGTGTGTCGTGGAGTTCACACCGCGCAGATTGAACTCCGGTGCGCACATCCCCCGGGTCGCGGCGACGAGCAGGGGCAACATGCCGGCCGCGCAGCCCGCCATCACCGCGTTCACCGCCAGCACCCTGGGCGTCGCCTCGCCCAGGCGCGGCGGCAGCACACCGATCACCTCGTCGGGATCGCCCGGGTATCCGGCGAGCATCGCGGCGACCCGTTCCTCGGTGGGGGCCACCACCGGCAACCCGTCCCCCCACCCGCGTGCCTCCAGCCAGGCGTACACGGTCTCGGGCAGATCGTCGGGCAGGGCGTGCGTGTCGGCGCCCGCGTCGGGGGCGGGTCCGGCCGGGGCGGAGTCGACCATGAGCATTCCTTGGGCTGAAGGGGCGGAGCGGCGAGTGGGTGTGAGGTTAGGGCGGCACGGACACGACCACAAGAGGTATCGTTCGAAATAACGATCTACTCATTCGAATATTCGAATCTCTGCGAGATCTCGACGAAGGGCGCGGCATGGGCGACACGAACGCCGATACGAACGGCGATGCGAGCGACCCGAACATCCCGAACGGCCCGGACACCGTGATCGACGCGCATGTGCACGTCGTGTCGCCGGACACCCGCCGCTATCCCCTCGACGCCGGCACCGGCGACGGCACCGACTACTGGAGCGACGGCGGCTGTTCGGCCCCCGAAGTGCTCCGCGCCCAGGCCGCCGCCGGTGTGTCGCGGACCGTGCTGGTGCAGGGTGTGGGGGCGTACGGCTACGACTGCCGCTACCTGCTCGACGCCGCCGCCCGCGACCCGGAGCGCACCTCGGCGGTCGTCGCCGTCGACATGGCGGATCCCGTCGCCGCCGCCCGCGGACTGCGCGGACATGCGAACGAGTCCTTCGTCACCGGCGTGCGGCTCTTCGCCGTCTCGGGCGGCCCGCAGGCCCCCGACCCGACCTGGCTCACCGACGACGCGTCGCAGGCCGTCTGGGACGTGGCGGCGGAAACGGGACTCACGGTCGTACTCACCGCGTTCACCCGGCAACTCCCCCTGCTGCGCCCGCACATCCAGGCCCGCCCGGCGCTGCGCGTCGCCCTGGACCACTGCGGATTCCCCGACCCCCGGTCCCGACAGGCCGGGCGGGCGCCCGTCCGGGCCCTCGCCGACCTGGCCAATCTGCACGTGAAGGTCACCACGCATCTGCTCACCGCCGCCGAGGCGGCCGGGGAGGACCCGGCGGATGTCGTCGACGACCTGGCCGCCGCGTTCGGCGAGCACCGGTTGACGTGGGGATCCGACCACCCGCAGACCCGGACGCCGAACTACCCCGGCATGCTCGCGCTCGCCCGGCGCGCGATCCGGCGACGCGACGCGCCGGCCCGAGCAGCCGTCCTCGGCGGCACGGCCCGACGCCTGTGGTTCACCCGCGACGGCCGGACCGGATAGCCCCGATCGGGACGCCCGGCCGTTCCGAGCACACGCCGTCCGCGGGCGTTGTGCCCGAACCGAACTGCGGCGTCGGCTGGTCGACTTCGATCAGCCGATGGCGAGTGGATCGGCGAACACCCGGGCGAGGACGGTGGCGGCGGCCCCGCGTACCGCGCTCTCCGAGCCCAGTGCCGACGCGCGGACGGTGGGGACGCGGCCGCGCAGTCGGCCTCCGCCGCGGGCGAGGGCCGCCTCGATGGGCGGGATCAGGTGGTCGGCGAGGCGGGCGTGCACCCCGCCGAGCACGACCGTGTCCGGGTCCAGGAGGTTCACCGCGCCGATCAGCGCGATGCCCAGACCGCGCCCCGCGCGCTCGACGGCGAGACGCGCCTGGCGATCCTCCCGGCCGAGGCGGTCCAGCAGCTCGGCCACTCGCGAGGCGGACGTCGCCGCCGGGTCGTCGCCGGGCCCGCCGACCCGGGCCGGCGTTCCGGCGGCCGTCGGGACGCCGGCCGCGCGCATGACGGCGTCCAGACCCGCGTACTGCTCCAGGCAGCCGGCGCCGCCGCAACCGCAGGCGGGCCCGTCGGGGTCGACCACCACATGGCCGAGTTCGCCGGCCGCGCCGTGCGCGCCCCGGAACAGGTCGCCGTCGACCACGAGTCCCGCGCCGATGCCGGTCTCGCCGGACAGGTACAGGTAGCTTCCCGCGCCCTGTCCCGCGCCGTAGCGCAATTCGCCCAGGGCACCCAGGTTCGCCTCGTTGTCCACCACGAGTCCGAGCCGCTGATCGGGCAGTGCGCCGGCCAGCAGCGCCGCCGCCGGCACCGCGTCCCAGCCGAGGTTGGGCGCGTTGACCCGGTCGCCGATGCGGACGCCGGGCAACGCGACCGCCGTGCCCACCACGTCCAGCCCGATGTCCGCCCCCAGGGCGGTGAGACGACGGGCGAGGGCGCCGAGCGCGGCCAGCGTTTCGCCGGGATCGCGGCCCCGGTTGTCGCCGGCGACGGTGTCGCGCAGCCGTACCGCCCCCGTCGGATCGACCACGCAGGCCGCCAGGTAGTGGCCGTTGACCTCCAGCCCCAGCGCCGCGACGGGCCCGCGGGCGAGCGAGATCGGCGCGCCCGGACGGCCGCGCGAACCCTCGCGAACCGGCTGCGCCCCCTCCACGAGCCGCAATCGCTCCAGGACGGCCACCTGCGCGGCCACGGTGGTCTTGGTCAGGCCCGTCGACTCGGCGAGCCGGGCCCGGGTCACCGGCTGACGCCGGGCGATTTCGGCGAGCACCAACGCCAGGTTGCGTTCGCGCATGGTGCCGGCGCGCGTGGGGAGTTCCGGCGCAGGCATGGCGGTGATCCTTTCACAGGCCGGGGTACGGGTGGGACGGCGTGCCGCGCCGGCCGATCCCGATCGGGTGCGGCTCTTGACAGCCGGCGAGGTCACGGGATCAGATGGCACGACTTTAATCCATTGTCTGGACTTAATGCATGCCGGCCACCGGAGGCTCATCGTGACCACTCCCCGTCCCACCCCCGAGGATCGCTTCAGCTTCGGTCTGTGGACCGTCGGATGGCAGGCCCGCGACCCGTTCGGCGATGCCACCCGGGCTCCGCTGGACCCCGTCGAGGCGGTGCACCGGCTGGCCGAGCTCGGGGCGTACGGCGTGACGTTCCACGACGACGACCTGTTCCCGTTCGGCGCACCCGCGCCCGTCCGGGACAAGCGCGTGGCGGCGTTCCGGGCCGCGCTCGACGCGACCGGCCTGGTCGTGCCGATGGCGACCACCAACCTGTTCACCCATCCGGTGTTCAAGGACGGCGGCTTCACCGCGAACGATCGCGGCGTACGCCGGTTCGCCCTGCGCAAGATCCTTCGCAACATCGACCTCGCCGCCGAACTCGGGGCCCGCACCTACGTGTTCTGGGGAGGCCGCGAAGGCAGCGAGTCCGACGCGGCCAAGGACGTGCGGGTCGCGCTGGATCGCTACAAGGAGGGCCTCGACTTCCTCTGCGGCTACGTCCGCGAGCAGGGCTACGACCTGCGGTTCGCGCTCGAACCCAAGCCCAACGAACCGCGCGGCGACATCCTCCTGCCCACCGTCGGGCACGCCCTCGCGTTCATCGAGCGCCTGGAGCACGCCGAGATGGTCGGGGTCAACCCCGAGGTCGGACACGAGCAGATGGCCGGGCTGAACGTCACGCACGGCGTCGCACAGGCCCTGTGGTCCGGCAAGCTCTTCCACATCGACCTCAACGGCCAGCACGGCCCCAGGTACGACCAGGACCTGGTCTTCGGGCACGGCGACCTCAAGAGCGCCTTCTTCCTCGTCGACCTGCTGGAACACGGCGGCTACCAGGGTCCGCGACACTTCGACTACAAGCCGCTGCGCACCGAGGACGCCGACGGCGTGTGGGTGTCCGCCGCCGCCAACATGCGCACCTACCTGCTGCTGCGCGAGCGCGCTCGGGCGTTTCGCGCCGACCCCGAGGTGCGCGCGGCCCTCGCCGCCGCCGGCGCGGCCGACTTGGCCCGGCCGACCCTCGAACCCGGGGAGACCGCCGCGCAGTTGGCGCTGGACGAGTTCGACCCGGACGCCGCCGCGGCCCGGGGTTGCGGATACGAGCGGCTGGACCAGTTGGCGATCGAGCACCTGCTCGGGGCCCGCTGAGATGGCCCTCCCCCGCACGGCCCACCCGCGCCTGGTCGCCGGCGTCGACTCGTCCACGCAGGCGTGCAAGGTCGTCGTCTGCGACGCCACGACCGGAGCCGTCGTCCGCCACGGCCGCGCTCCCCACCCCGACGGCACCGAGGCGGACCCCCGGGCGTGGTGGACCGCGCTGCAACGGGCCGCGGCCGACGCCGGCGGTATCGACGACGTCGCCGCCGTGAGCGTCGCGGCGCAACAACACGGCATGGTCTGCCTCGACGAGGACGGCCGGGTGGTCCGCGACGCGTTGTTGTGGAACGACACCCGCTCCGCCGGCGCGGCCGCCGACCTGGTGGCCGAACTCGGCGGCCCGGCCGCGTGGGCGAACGCGGTCGGCAGCGTCCCGGTCGCCGCGTTCACCGTCGCCAAGCTGCGCTGGCTCGCCGAACACGAACCGCGCGCCGCAGCCCGCGTGGCCACCGTCTGCCTCCCGCACGACTGGCTCACCGGGCGCCTGCGCGGCGCTGGTCCGGCCGAGTGGACCACCGACCGCGGCGACGCCTCCGGCACGGGCTACTGGTCGCCGGCCACCGGCGCCTACCGGCACGACCTGCTCCGGCTCGCACTGGGACACGACGCGGCGACACCGCGTGTGCTCGGCCCCCGAGAGCCGGCGGGCAGCACGGCGGGCGGCGCCCTGGTCTGTGCCGGTACCGGGGACAACATGGCCGCCGCCCTGGGACTCGGCGCGGCGGCGGGCGACATCGTGGTCTCCCTCGGCACCTCGGGTACCGCGTACGCCACTTCCCCCCACCCGACCGCCGACGCCGGGGGTGCCGTCGCCGGGTTCGCCGACGCCACGGGACGGTTCCTGCCGCTGGTCTGCACGCTCAACGCCGCCCGGGTCCTGGACGCCGCCGCCGGCCTGCTCGGCGTGGACCACACCCGGCTCGCCGAACTCGCCCTGTCCGCACCCCCCGGCGCCGACGGCCTGGTGCTGGTGCCGTACCTGGCCGGCGAGCGCACGCCCGACCTGCCGCACGCCACCGGCGCCATCCACGGCCTCACCACCGCCACCGCGTCCCCGGCCCACCTCGCCCGTGCCGCCGTCGAGGGCATGTTGTGCGGACTCGCCGACGCCGTCGACGCGCTGACCGCGTCGGGCGTCACCGGTCGGCGGATCGTCCTCACCGGCGGCGCGGCCCGCTCGGCGGCGGTCACCGACATCGCGCCCGCCCTGGACCAGCGCCCGGTCCACGTACCCGAACCCGCCGAGTACGCCGCCATCGGCGCCGCCCGCCAGGCTGCCTGGACCCTGACCGGCGACCCGCACCCACCGAACTGGGGGACGTCCGGCGACACCCATCGCCCGCACCGCGACGACGCCGCCGTGCGCCGCCGATACGCCGCGGCACGCCCGCACATCCTCGACCGCGCGGATCCCCACCGAGCCTGAGCGGCGGCCCGGTGACCCGGTTGCGAAAGGGTCAGCCGAGGCGCCGCGCCAGCGCGCGGCCGGCGGCGCGGCCGGAGAAGATGCAGCCGCCGAGGAAGGTGCCTTCCAGGGCGTTGTATCCGTGCACGCCGCCACCGCCGAAGCCGGCCACCTCGCCGGCCGCGTAGAGGCCGTCGAAAGGTGAGCCGTCCGGGTGGACGACCTGGGAGTCGAGGGTGGTTTCCAGGCCGCCGAGGCTCTTGCGGGTGAGGATGTGCAGGCGTACCGCGATGAGCGGTCCGTTGGCCGGGTCCAGTATGCGGTGCGGTTTGGCCACGCGAGTGAACCGGTCCGGCCAGTAGGCGCGGGCGTTGCGGACGGACATGAGTTGCAGGTCCTTGCCGTACGGGTTGTCGATCTCGCGGTCCCGGGCCCGCAGTTCGCCTTCGATCGCGGCCGGGTCCAGCGTCGGACCCGGGTTGATCGCGTTCATGCCGTCGACGAGGGCGCGCGGCGTGTCGGCGACCACGAAGTCCTCGCCGCGGTCGAGGAACGCCTGCACCGGGCCGGGTGCGCCCTTCCTGGTCCGGGACAGCACCGCCTTGAGGTCCTTGCCGGTGATGTCGGGGTTCTGCTCGGACCCCGACAGCGCGAACTCCTTCTCCACGATGGCGCGGGTCAGCACGAACCACGTGTGGTCGTACCCGGTGCCGACGATGTGGCGCAGCGTGGCGAGTGTGTCGTGGCCGGGGAACAGGGGCGCGGGCAGCCGGTGTCCGCCGGCGTCGAACCACAGGGACGACGGGCCGGGGATGATGCGGATGGCGTGGTCGGGCCAGATCGGGTCCCAGTTGCGGATGCCTTCGGTGTAGTGCCACATCCGGTCCTGGTTCACCACCGAGGCCCCGGCGCGTTCGGTGATGCCCAGCATCCGGCCGTCGACGTAGGCCGGGACGCCGGTGATCATCGACGTGGGTGCGGGGCCGATCCGGTCCACCGGCCAGTTCCCGCGCACCAGTTCGTGATTGCCGCCGATGCCGCCGGAGGTGACGACGACGGCCTGCGCGCGCAGTTCGAACTCGCCCGCGGGCTCGCGCGAGGAACGAACGCCGCGCGGTTCGACGGACGGCGCGAGCACGGTGCCGCGCACGCCGACGACGGCGCCGCCCTGCACGAGCATCTCGTCCACCCGATGCCGGTACCGGAACGTCACCAGGCCCCGCGCCGCGGCGGCCAGCACCGGCTCCAGGAAGACCCGCAGCACTTCGGGCCCGGTGCCCCAGGTCAGGTGGAAGCGAGGCACCGAATTGCCGTGCCCCCTCGCGGTCCCCGCGCCGCGCTCCGCCCAGCCGACCGTCGGCATCACCCGCAGCCCCAGGTCGTGCAGGTAGCGGCGCTTCTCGCCGGCGGCGAAGTCGACGTACGCGTGCGCCCATTCGCGGGGCCGGCGGTCCTCGCGGTCCCGGTCGAACCCCGCCGAGCCGAACCAGTCGGCGAGCGCGAGCTCGTGCGAGTCCTTGATACCCATCCGACGCTGCTCGGGACTGTCCACGAAGAACAGGCCACCGAGCGACCAGAACGCCTGGCCGCCGAGATTGGCCTCGTTCTCCTGGTCGACGACGAGCACGCGTCGCCCGGCCCGGGTCAGTTCGTACGTGGCGACCAGACCTGCCAGTCCGGCACCGACGACGATGACGTCCGCGTGATCGGTCATGGCCCAACCTCCTCGATCGGCGTGTTGTGGGCGTCGGGTGAGTTCCCCGCGCCGGGGCCGGCCATGTTCTTCGCGGAGCCGGGTCGGTCGTCGGGGAAGCCCTCGTACCCGGTCGGGGCGAGGGCGGCGGCGAGGGCACGTCGCCATGCGCCCGGTTTGACCAAGGCGGCGAAGTGTTCGGCGAGTTCGCCGGGCATGTCGACCTCGTCGGGTTCGAGCAACCACTGCACCTGGAGGCCGTCCATCAGCGCGACGGCGGCGCGGGCGGCCCGGGCGGGGACCACGCCGGCCCGCAGTTCGCCCTTGCGGGCGGCGTGTTCCAGGGCTTCGGCGATCCGGGTGCGGACGCGTCGGTAGCGGGCGACGAAGTAGGGGTGCGCCGGGTGGTCGGCCGCGGTCGCCTCGGCGGAGACGATGCAGTACAGCTCGACGATGCCGCGGTGGGTGGAGTTGTAGCGGGCCAGTTCCACCAGCCCGACCAGCGTGTCCAGACCGGTGATGCCGTGCCGCGAGGCGACCCGGTGGGCGATGCCCTCGCGGTGTTCCAGTACCGCCGCGAGCAGCGTTTCCTTGTTGTCGAAATGGTGCAGCATGCCGGCCGGGCTCATGCCGACCAGCTTGGCGATCTCGCGGACGGACCCGGCGCGATAGCCGGACCTGCCGAACGCGGCCAGGGCGGCGTCCAAAATCTCGGTACGACGCGCCTCCGTCTTGGCATACGCGCCACGCTTGCGCCCCGCAGCCGAACGACTCGGCAACTCGACACGCGCCTTCGCCACTCCGCCCGCCGTTTCGGATGACGCGGTCACGCGCCGCCTCCTCGCTGTTCGATGGCCTCATGCGGATGGCAGCGGCCCGCGGAGAAAAAACTCTATCGGCCGTTCGGTTTTCCACCAAGGCTGAAAATCTTTCACTTGCCCGGTTTCCATCACCGCGACGGCCGCTGCGCCGCTCGACAGGGGTGACCCGAACCGGGGCCGGTCCGGCAACACTTTGTGGACCGGTCCCGGTTCAGGGGAGGGGTCAGTGCTTGAGCGTGAAGGTGAAGTCGTCGGAGAGTCTGCTGCTCAAGCGGACCGCCGACACGAGCTTGCCCTGTGTGATCGCTCGCTCGACCTCGGCCCGGGAGAGGCCGAGCCCTTCGGCGATCAGTCGCACCGGTCGGACCGGTATTCGCGCCGCGAAACGCACCGAGACGTCGATCGCCTCGCCGTCCGGACGATCCGCCCCGCCGCTGTCCAGGCGCCAGGCGTGGTCCCAGTCGAGGGCGATGCGATTTCGGCGCCGCATCGCCGGATCCCGAAGCAGCTCGGCGGCCAGATCGAGGTCGTTGTCGTGCAGGCGGTCCAGCAGTTCGGGTCGCACGGAGCGCACGTTCGTCCGCTCCAGGACGGTGAGCTTCGCCGTTGCCCCACACGCCGTACAAAGCGCGAGGAGCCAGGCATCGATGAGCTTGTGGTGCGCGTTGACGCGAAATTTGCCGTCGGCCCGGAAGTACTCGGACCCGCAGGCATGGCAGCGGCGGAGAACGAGCGGCAGGCAGGTGGGCATGACCACCCAGACGTTGAGCACAGAAGTACACCGGTTTCAGCGAGAAGTCCGCAGCAGGAAGCAGCACGGCGCACAGGGTGCGACGCGCGACCAATCAGCACTCGGGAGGTCTCACACGGTGTACAACGGCATGTCCTTCACTGGACGGCTCGGTTCGACGGCACGGTAATCGCGCACACCGGCACTGCTCAACCGGTTTTCCGACACCCGTACCCGCCGGGCAATCTCCGCGTTGCTTCCGGATCGGCCGATCGTTGGTTGGGGAGGGCGCGCCGTCGGGCCGCCGCGGTCGGTGCCACTTCAGTCGGGAGCGCACGTGGACGACGGGGACGAGATGCAGGCCGTACGGCTTGCCGCCGGGGGCTGTTCGGCCAGGGCGTTGGCGGTGGTGGCGAGGCTCGGCATCGCCGACCTCGTGAGTGGCGGAGCGATGTCCGCGCACGAGATCGCCCGGCGCACGGAGTCGGATCCGGAGGTCCTGGCCCGGGTGATGCAGACCCTGGCGTTGTACGGGGTCTTCACCCGGGACACGAACGGCGGATTCGCGTTGAGCGAGCACTACGCGTCGCTGCGCGCCGATCATCCGCGGTCCGTCCGCAACCTGTGCATCCTGACGGCGGAAACGTACGACGACGCCTTCGCAGCCCTCCTGGGCACGGTCCGCACCGGGCACTCCGGCTTTCACCGAGTCTTCGGCATGTCGCTCTACGAATTCCTGGAGAGCAGTCCGGACACCGGCGAAATCTTCGACGCGGCGATGTCGGAGCTGGCTCGCCCGACGGCGGCCGCGCTTGCGCAGGAGTACGACTTCGCGCAGGTCGACACGCTGATCGACGTCGGCGGCGGCGACGGCACGACGCTCGCCGGGGTGCTGGCCGGCCATCCCCACCTGCGCGGGGTGTGTGTCGATCGGCCGGCCGTGTGCGCCCGGGGCGAGGCGACGCTGGGCGCGTCCGCCGGACGGCCGATCGCCGACCGGATCTCCTTCCGGGCCGCGGACATCTTCGAGGAGGTGCCGGCGGGCGGTGACCGGTACCTGCTGAAGAACGTCCTGCACGATTGGTCGCCGCAGACGTGTGTGTGCCTGCTGACCGCGGTGGGCCGGGCCATGCGCCGCACCGCCGAAGCCCGGGAGCCCGGTCTCGGCTCGCCCCGGCTGCTCGTGCTGGAACCGCTGCTGGACCAGGAGTCCGACGCCGCCCATGTCCTGTTTCAGATGGTGATGTGCGGCAAGGACACGGGCGGCTTCGGCGAGCGGGATCTGCGCGCACTGCTGGAACGGGCGGACCTCGAACTCCTGTCCACCTGGCGATCGGCCGGTGGACACCACGTCTTCGAATGCGAGCCGAAGGGCTGACCGCCTACAGTTCGACGAGCAGCTTGCCTCGGCTGCCCGCCCGGTTCAGGTACAGGCCCTGGTATGCCTGCGGGATGTTGTCGAAACCGTAGTGCACGGTCTGGTCGTAGGTGATCTCACCGTGCCGGATCAGACCGCCCAACTCGTGGTGCAGCGCGGCGAAGTCCTCGTCCGTGTACCAGTCCTGCGCGTAGATGCCGCGAATCGTGGTGCGCGGCCGCATGATGTTCTCCAGCAGACGCGGGCCGACCCGATCGCCCCCGACCGTGCTGTCCCACTGCCACGACACCGCCACCTGGCTGTACCGGTTGAGCATGGTGAACACCGCGTCGGTGATCGCGCCGCCCATGTTGTCGAAGTACTTGTCGACACCGTCCGGCGCGGCCTCCCGCAGTGCCGCGTGCACCTGCTCGGGGTCGTGCCGGCGCGTGTAGTGCACCACGGCGTCGAAGCCCAACTCCCGCAGGTACGCCGCCTTCTCCCAAGTGCCGGTGGTGCCGATCACCCGGGCACCGGCCCGCTTGGCCAGTTGCCCGACCAGGGATCCGATGGTTCCGGTCGCGCCACTGACCACGACCGTGTCGCCGGCTTCGACGGTGAAGAACTTGGTCATCGTCCCCCAGGCCGTCAACCCGGGAACTCCCAGCACTCCCAACGCCGTCGTGATCGGCAGCGTGTCGTCGTAGTGCTCCGGGTGGAGCTTGCGGTACGGCGTGACGTCGAAGAGGAACGAGCCGGTGTCCCAGACGTAGGCCCTCCCGTCGCCGACCACATGGGTGCGCCAGCCACCGAACCCCTCCACCAGGTCACCGGGCCGGAAGGGGGCGTCCGGCCCCGCATCGAGCACCTCCATGATCGACAGGCCGGGCGCGTGCTCGCCCAGCGGGGTCACCTGTGCGAGGCCGTTCAGGAAGGGATCGACGGAGACATGCCGGGTCCGCAGGAGCATCTCGTCGTCCCCGAACGGGAGATCGACGTCCTCGACCACCTTCTCGTACATCCGGTCGACGTCGGGCACACCCGCGGCGTGCTCTCGGACCACCCATTTCTCAACCTTCATCGACTACCAACCTCCTGTGTGACGGGGATGACGACGTGGGTCGGGGCCGGCGCGCTGTCGTCGATGTCGGCGGTGAACGTCCTGCCGTCGTCGCGACAGATGAACTGCACGACGTGGCGCCCGGCCGCGGCGGCCCGGATCAGGCCGCCGGTGGTGGCCCACACTCCGGACAGATAGAAGTTCGCCAGGCCGGGAAGAGTCGGCCCGTTCTTCTTGATCTCCTCCTCCAGGGTCTCGCCGCTCTCCACGAACGGCTGCCAACCGAGCACGGTCCCGTCGTAGTTGCCGGTGTACCGAACCTGGGTGAGCGGGGTCGACAGGTCGCGCACCGCGATCGCGTCCTTGAGCCCGGGATGGCGTTCGTCCAGGAACGCCACCAGCGCATCGCGCACTTGATGCTTGGCCGCGTAGTACTCCCGCCCGTGACGCAGCGGCAGTGTGTGTACGTTCCGCCCCCGGTGCCGGCGGGTGCCCTGCTCCGGCCGCCCCTCGTTCAGGTCCCGCCAGGGGGCCGTGTCGGAGAAGTAGGTGGCGTAGACGACCGTGCTCGCCTCGGGGGACAGTTCCGGATAGTGCCTGCTGCGGAACTGCACGTTGATGCTGGCATGGCGCAGGCCGGTCAGCTTGGTCGCCAGCGCCTCGTCCAGCAGGTGGGTGGTGCACGGTTCGCTCTGCGGGAAGGGGCGTCTGAGGCCGAGGAAGAGCATCACGTAGCCGGGGAAGACCATGCCCGGTTCCTTGATGGTGCTCGTGTACAGGCGCCGGTAGGTGTCGTTGAGGTAGCGACCGCCCAGGAAGCGCATGGTCGTGGTGTGCCCGTCGCACGCGGATACCACGATGTCCGAGCGGAACTCCCGTCCGTCGCTGAGTCGCACCCCCACCGCGCGGTCGTTCTCGATCAGCACCTGCTCGACCTTGGCGTTGTAGGTCACCTCACCGCCGAGGCTTCGATAGCGCCGCTCGATCGACTTGGCCAGTCCCAGGGAGCCGCCCTCGGGGACGCCGGCGGACAGGTTGGCGTGCGAGGCGAGTTGGAAGTAGAACGGCAGTACCGGGAACGCGGCGTGCTTCTCGTACAGGATGAAGTTGAACGCCTCCCGGAGCAGCGGGTCCCGAAAGCGTGCCGAGTAGTCCGTCATCAGCGTCGAGATCGAGGTGCGGATGACGTTGAAGTACGGCAGGAACGAGGCCAGCATGCGCCAGCGTTCGACCCGGCCCATCAGGCCGACCGGTTTGAGGAAGGGATAGACGGCCAGGCACTTGCGAAACGCCCGCAGGCCGGCGCAGAAGTTCCGGATCAGCTTGGCGTCGGGGGGCGAGATCTCCAGCAGGTGGCGTTCCAGGCGGTCCGGATCGGAATAGAAGTAGACGGCTCGTCCGTCCCGGCCGCGCACGATGTTGAAGACGTCGAAGTGGCGCATCTGTTTGCCCTGGAGGGCGCCGAGTTCGAGCCAGATCTGGTGCATCTCGTTGCCCGGGCCGTTGCCCAGGAGCCAACTGATGCAGCAGTCGAAGGTGAAGTCGCCGCGGTCCCAGGCGGTGCAGCAGCCGCCGGGGAGTTCGTGCATCTCGAAGATCGAGGTCCGGTATCCGTTCATCTGCGCGTAGCATCCGGTGGACAGGCCACCGAGGCCGGCCCCGATGATGATCATCGACTGCCTGTCGTGTCGCGATCGCGGCATGATCCTGTGCCTCCTCAAACGTCCAACCGGGGCAACCGGCCGAGCTTGCCGCGATGCCAGGGTTCCGCGCCGGGGCTGTCCCACGCGGTGAAGTCGAGCCCCAGTTCCGCACACAGGTACTGCGCGGCGAAGCGGCCCGCCGACGCGGTGCGGATCAGGCTGCCGCCGCCGATCCACTGGCCGGTCATCGAGAAGCCGCGCAGCCCCGGCAGCCGCATGCGGTCCCGGTTGACCAGCTTGTTCGCCAGGTCCTCGGCCTCGGTGAAGGATTTCCAGGCGAGGATGCTGCCGTTGAAGTTGCCGGTGTAGCGCAGGGTCGTGGCCGGTGTGGCCACGTCCGTCACCTCGATGCGCTCGGCGATGCCCGGGTACTGCCGTTCCAGGAAGTCCCGCACGAAAGCGGCGACTTCGGCCTTGCGGGCGCGGTATTCCCGGCGGTCGGTGGTGCGCAGGGTCTTCCAGTACGCGAAGTCGCTGAAATAGGTGCAGTGGATCACCGACCGGCCCGGGGGCGCGAAGGAGTCGCAGTAGCGCGACCGCATCTGCACCACCAGGCTCTGTTGCTGCGCGGCCGGTAAGGCGGCACCGTCGCGCCGGGACAGCAGGTACGTGGTGCTGTGTGGGGCCTCGGGGACATCGCCGACCAGGCCGACGAAGGCGGAGACCACGCCCGGGTAGACCAGTTCCGGCTTGTGCAGGGTCTCGGTGTAGAGGGTGTCGATGGTCGGATTGGTGTAGCGCCCGCCCAACAGCCCGTGGATCGTGGTGTAGCCGTCACAGGCGGAGACGACGTGGTCGGCGTAGTGGCGCGTCCCGTCCTTGAGTTCGACGCCGATCGCGCGGTCCCGGTCGACCAGGATGCGGGTGGCCCGGGCACGGTAGCTGATCCGGCCGCCCAGCGAGGTGTAGCGCTCCTCGACGGAACGCGACAGACCCAGCGAACCCCCTTGCGGGAAACCGGCGTTGCCGTGGTAGGCGCTGGCCATGTTGAACAGGTAGGGCAACAGCGGGAAGACCTCGTGGTCCTGGAAGAAGATGTAGGGGAAGGCTCGGCGAAGCAGCGGGTCGCGGAATTTGCCGCAGAAGCTCTCCATCCTGGTGGTGGAGGTGCGCCAGAGCAGGCCGAAGCACGGCAGGATGGTGCGCAGTGCGTCGAGCTTCTCGCGCACGGTCCGAAGCGGGGCCGCGGTCAGGAACGGGTAGTGGTTGAGGCCGATGAACCGTCTCAGGTCGCGGCAGAAGGCGCGGATGAGGCGGGCGTCGGCCGGCGAGATCTCCAGCAGGTGCCGCTCCAGCCGGTCGGGGTGGTTGTAGAACGTCACCGCCCGGCCGTGCTCGTCGACGATCCGGTTGAACATCTCGAAGTTGGTCACCGTCTTGCCGTCGAGCGCGCCGAGTTCGCGCCAGATCCGGGCCGCGTCGTTGCCGGAGCCGGTGCCGGTCATCCACTCGATGCAATAGTCGAAGAGATAGCCGTCGCGCGACCAGGCGGTACAACAACCGCCGGGCAGGACATGCTTCTCCAGGATCCGGGTCTGCATCCCGCTCATCTGCGCGTAACAGCCGGTGGCCATCCCGCCGATGCCCGCACCGATGATGATGACCCGAGGCTTGCCCCCCGGACGCCGCTCCCGCACGGCCCAGTCCTGCTCGTCCTCCCCCGTCATCGGCGACCGACCCCACCGACACGACGATCGAAGGTGACGGGTAGTTCACGAAGACCGGCCGCGATGCCTTCGGTGGTCCACCGCAGTTCGGCCGGCGGCACCGCGAGGCGCAGGCCGGGCAGCCGGCGCAGCGCCGTCTCCAACGCCACCTGGAGCTCCAGCCGCGCCACGTGAGCGCCGAGGCAGTAGTGCGCGCCGTGCCCGAAGCCGAGGTGCGCGCCGTCGTTTCGAGCGAGGTCGAGGCGGTCCGCCTCCGGGAAGACCGCGGGATCCCGATTGGCCGCCGCCGGCGCCGGTACCACAATGTCGCCGGCCCGGACCAGGACGCCGCCGAGCCGCACGTCCTCGCCGGCACGACGCGGGAGGGTGGACTCGATGAGCTGTACGTAGCGCAGCAGTTCCTCGGCGGCGCGGGGAATCTGCTCCGGGTGCGCACGCAGTCGCGACAACATGTCGGGGCGGCCGATCAGATGGTAAAGGGAGACGGCGATCTGACGGGCAACCGTGACGAAGCCCGCGACGAGCAGATCGCCCACCAGGGCCGACAGCTCCTTCTCGGTGATCCGGCCGTCCCGATCACAGGCTTGCAGCAGCGAGCCGAGCAGGTCGTCGCCCGGCGTGTCGCGCCGCAGCGCCACCAGTGCGGCGGTACGCGAGGCGAACTCGGCGGCGGCCCGCCGAAGTTGTTCGGCCGTCGACGCGCCGAACAGGGTGGCCTCCACCCAGCTCCAGAACCGGCCGTACTCGTCGGGCACGCCCAGCAGTTCGCAGTTCACGGTGGTCGGCAACGGGATGGCGAACCGCTCCATCAGATCGACCGAAGGCTGCTTCGACTCGACGATCCGGTCCAGGAGTTCTTCGGCGACCTCCTGCGCACGCGATCGCAGTCGCTCGACCCGGCGCGCGCCGAACGCGCCGCCGACCAGGGACCGCAGCCTGGTGTGTTCGGGCGGGTCCAGGGACATCAGGCCGCCGTTGCCCGGTGGTGCGCCCTCGCTGCGCTCCTCGGCCCACCCCTTGGCTTCGGCCAGGCCGAAACGGGGGTCCGACAGGACCGCCTTCACGTCGGCGTGGCGGACCGCCAGCCAGGCCTGCGAACCGTCGGCCAGTCGTACCCGGCTGAGCGGTCGGCCAAGCAATTCGGCATATCTGGGATGGAGTTCGAGCCCATCACCGGGCTCGAAGGGATAGGCGGGCGGCTCCTGCCGGCTCAGCACGGTGGGGTCGACCTCCCGGCTCCGGTGAGCACGGCGCGGACCAGATCGGTGTTGTAGGGCAGGTGGTCCGGGTCGAGCATGTCGGCGTGGACGCCGGATCCCTGGTGAACCGTCGTGTGCGTGGTCGAACCGCCGTGCCAGGTGCCCGGCCGGCCGGCCAGGTAGAACTCCGCCTTCTGCTCGTCGGAGATCACGCTGATCGGGGCCGTGACCGCGCCGAGGTTGGGCCTGCGTCCGCAGAAGTCGATGTACTCCCGGGCCTGTTCCAACGTCTCTCGGGTGACGGCCTCGGAGCCGGTGTGCTTGCGCAGGTGATCGCGCAGTTCGTGCTCGAACGCTTCGAGGTGTTCGTCGGCGGGCGTGAAGGACTCGTCGATGCGGTACGAGTCGACGATGATCACGTGCCCGATCTCGCGTCCGCGCCGTTCCAGTTCCCTGGCCACCTCGAAGGCGAGATTGCCGCCGAGCGAGTAGCCGAGGAGTACGCAGGGGCCCTCGGTGTGCAGCGACTCGACCAGGTCGGCGTAGCGTTCGGTCTTGTCGTCGCCGCGCAGATAGTTGAACGCGGTCAGCCGGTATTCCGGCAGGTGCGCGGCGAACCGGCGGTAGACCAGGCCGTGCCCGCCGGCCGGCGGCAGACAGAAGACCTGCGGCCCGGCGCCGTCGTTGAACCGGAGGTAGGGCTGGTCGTCGGTGCTTCGGCCGGTGTCGATCCGTTCCAGGGCGGTGGCCATGCCGTGCAGGGTGGTGCTCCGGAAGAGTCGACTCACCGGGATGGTGGTGCCGAACTCCGCCTGGAGGCAGTGGATCAGCTCGATCAGCTTGATCGAGCTGCCGCCCAGCTCGAAGAAGTCGTCCTGGAGGCCCACTCGTTCCCGGCCCAGCAGCGTCGTCCACTGCTCGGCCATCCGCATCTCGTAGTACGTGGAGGGCGGATCCGGCGCCTCGTGCGGCTCGCCGAATCGCGGCGCGGGCAGCGCGGACGGATCGACCTTGCCGTTCGAGGACAGCGGCAGCGCCGGCAGTTCGACCAGGTGGGTGGGGATCATGAAGGTGGGCAGATAGCCGGCGAGGTGGCGGCGAAGCGCGCGCCGGTCCAGTTCGGCGCCGGCGGCCGGGACGCAGTAGGCGCACAGGACGGCCTCCCCCTGCGGGTCGTGCCGTACCGTCACCACCGCCTGGTCCAGGTCGGGCCACCCGGCCAGCCGTGATTCGATCTCGCCGAGTTCGACGCGGTGGCCGCGCACCTTGATCTGCGCGTCGGTGCGCCCGAGGAGTTGCACGCAGCCGTCGTCGCTCCAGCGGGCGAGGTCGCCGGTGCGGTACAGCCGTACCGGGTTCGCGTCGGGCTCCGGGCCCAGGGTCAGCGTCACGAAGCGCTGCGCGGTCTGCTCCGGGTCGCCCAGGTAGCCCAGTGCGACGCCGTCGCCGCCGATCCACAGCTCGCCCGGCGCGCCCGAGGGCACCGGCTCGCCGTACCGGTCCAGGATGTAGAGAGTGCTGTTGGGAAACGGCCGCCCGATCGGCACGATCCGGCTCGGTTCCAGGGCGTCGGTGGGGCCTTCGAACCAGGTGCTGTCGATGGTCGCCTCGGTGAGCCCGTAGGAGTTGACCAGGCGGGTGCGCGGGCCGCACAGATCGCGAAGGCGGCGGTATTCCTCGACCTTCCAGGTGTCCGAGCCGACGATCAGCAACCGCATGAAGTCCAGCCGCAGGTCCCGGCTTTCGCAGTGCCGCAGCAGCGCGCGTGCGACCGCCGGGACGAACTCCCCGCAGTCGACCCGCTCGGCGAGCATCGTCTCGTACAGGCGGGCCGTGTTGAACAACAGCTCGCGGCCGATCAACACCAGCGTGCCGCCGGAGCACAACGCCCGGACCAGGTCGCCGGTGAAGACGTCGAAGGAGGGGTTGGCCAGTTGCAGATGGACCCGGACCTCGTCGTCGAGTCGGTACGCCTCGCGCCATCCGGCGTATACCGAGGCGAGGTTGCGGTGGCCGACCTGGACCGCCTTGGGCCGACCCGTCGAGCCGGAGGTGTGGATGACGTACGCGGGCGCGTCCGGGCCGACCGCGGGCAGCGCTTCCCCGGCGTCGGCGGGTGCGCGCTGCCACAGCTCGTCCAGGGTCAGCACCTCGGCGCCGGCCGAGGCCGCCGACCCGCGTGCGTCCGCGTCCGCGACCACGACCAGCGCGGCCCCGGCGTTGTGCACCAGGTAGGCGAGCCGCTCGGCGGGGTAGCCGGGATCCAGCGGCAGATACGCGCCGCCCGCCCGCAGCACCGCGAGCAGGGTGACGATCAACTCCGGTGTCTTGTCCAGGCACAGCGCCACCACCGTGCCCTCGCGCACCCCCAGCCCGCGCAGCCGGTGGGCCAGCGCGGCGGAGTCGTCCGAGACCTCGGCGTAGGTCATCCTTCGGACCGCGCCCGATTCCTGGGGGGCCGAGACCGCGATCGCCTCGGGCCGTGCTGCCGCCGCCCGGGCGAACAGCTCGTGCACCGGGACCTCGTGGGGCACCCGACGCTCGGCCCCGCTCCACTCGCCGACGATACGCTCGCGCTCGCGGCGGTCCAGCATCGGCAGCCCGGTCGCCGGACGGGCCGCCGACTCCCGCGTCAGCGCGTCCAGCAGGTTGACGTAGTGCGCGGCCATCCGCCGCATCGTCTCCGGCCGGAAGAGGTCGGTGTTGTACTTGAGGACGCAGTGGAAGCGGTGTTCGGCCTCGTCCTCGTAGGCGGACAGGGTCACATCGAACTGACCCTCCTCCTCCGGGAGTTCGATGTAGTCCAGGCGGTAGCCCCAGTGCTCGGTGGCGACCTTGTGGGTGAGCAGGATGAACATCGCCTGGAACACCGCGGAGCGGCTCGGGTCGTGCTGGAGACCGAGCTTTTCGACCAGCAGCACGAACGGGTACTCCTGGTTGTCGAGTGCACCCAGTACGGTCTCCCGTACCTGGGCCAGGAGTTCGGCGGTCGACGGCTCGCCCGCGAGGTTCACGTGCAGCGGCAGCGGGTTGACGAAGTATCCGTAGACGGAGCCGAAATCCTCGTTCGTGCGGCCGGTGACGGGGCTGCCGACGATGAGGTCGTCCTGCCCGCTGTAGCGGTGCAACAGCAGGTAGTAGGCACTGAGCAGCACCATGAACACGGTCACGTTGTGCTCGCGCGCCAGGGCGTGCACGCGTGCGCTCGTCTCCTCGTCGAGCACGAAGAACTCGGAGGCGCCGTTGTGCGTCTGCACGGCGGGTCGGGGCCCGTCGGTGGGCAGGTTGAGCACCGGCACCTCGGCCGGCAGCCGGCTTCGCCAGTAGTCGAGCATGCGCTGCGCGTCGGGGCGGGCCAGGAACCGGTTCTGCCGGTTGAGGAAGTCGAGGTAGCGGGCCGGGACCGGCGGCAGTTCGGCGGGGCGTCCGTGCCGCAGTCCTTCGTAGACCGCGAGCAGTTCCTCGATGAAGGTGAACGTGGAGATCGCGTCGGAGACGACGTGATGCACGGCCTTCATGATCACCCAGCGGTCCCGCTCGCGCTCGAACAGACGGAAGCGGATCAGCGGGTCGTGTTCGAGGTCGTAGGGTTTGCGGTACTCGCGGATGATCATCGACCGGATGTCGTCCCACTCCCGGTCCCGCACGTCGAACACGCCGAAGTCGGGCGTGCTCGCCGCGTTGATCCGCTGCACCGGCCGGCCGTCGACCATGACCAGGTTGGCGCGCAGAAGCGGGTGGCGTTCGATCATCGCGGTGAACGCGGCGCGCATCAGCTCGGGTTCCAGCTCTACGCGGACCTCGACCGCGCCGCCGATGTTGTAGGCGAACCCGTCGGGGTTGAGCTGCTTGAGGAACCACAGCGCCTTCTGGTTCTGCGTCAACGGAAACTGCCGCTCGTCGTCGAACAGCTCGACGTCGGCGTCGCCCGCGTCCCCCGGGTCCGTGTCCGGCAGTTCGACCAGGCCGACGTGCACCTGCGCGACCAGTTCGGCCACCGGCGCGTTGCCCAGCAGCGCCACCACCGGCAGGGCGACGCCCAACTCGGTGTGGATGCGGGCCCGCAGCTCCATCGCGAGCAGCGAGTCCAGGCCGAGGGCGCCCAGTGTGTCGTCCGGGCCGACGGCCTGCGCGTTCATCCGCAATACGCCCGCCGCCAGCGCGGTGAAGCGTTCGGTCAGCAACCGCCGGCGCTCCTCGGTGTCGGCGCCGCGGAAGGTGTCCAGGAAGGTGTCGTCCCCGACGACGGTGTGCCGATCGCCCACCGCGGCGAGTTCGGCCACCAGCGCCGGCGGTGCCGGGTACCAGGCCAGGAACGTCGGCCAGTCGACGACGGTGGCGACCAGCAACTGGGCGCGGTCCTGGCCGATGACCCGTTCCAACACGGCCATGCCGGTCTCCGGGGACAGCGAGCTCATTCCCCGGCTGACGCGATAGTGCTCGACCAGTCCGAGTTCCTCGATCATGCCGGTCGCCCAAGGGCCCCAGTTGACGCTCAGGGCGGGCAGGCCGCGGCTGCGGCGGTGGTGCGCGAGCGCGTCCAGGAAGGCGTTGCCGGCCGCGTAGTTGGTCTGGCCGGCCGTGGTGAGCAGCGAGGCGATCGAGGAGAACAGCACGAAGTGTTCGAGCGGTTCGTCGCGCAACAGGTGGTGCAGCAGGTACCCGCCCACCGCCTTGGGGTCGTACGCGGCGTGGAAGACCTCCCGGTCCATGCCCGGCAGCAGGGCGTCGTGCACCTGTCCGGCGAGGTGGAACACGCCGCGAACGGGCGGCGCCTGGGTCTGCCGATGGTGCGCCAGCCACACCGTCAGGGCGGCCTCGTCGGTGATGTCCAGCGTCACCGGTACCGGGTGGGCGCCGAGTGCTTCGAGTTCCCTGGCGAAGCACACCCGGCGACCGGCCGGGGTGTCGGGGTCGATCTCGTGCCACCGCTCGCGTTCGGGCAGGGCGCTGCGGCTCATCAGGATCAGCCGGCGGGCCCCGCGCTTGACGAGCGTGCGGCACAACAACCGGCCGAGCGCGCCGAAGGCGCCGGTCACCAGGTAACTTCCGTCGGCGCGCAGGCGCAGCGGCAACGGTCGGGTCAGCCCGGTGGCGGACGCCAGCCGACCGGTGAGCCGGCGCTCGGCCCGCAGCGCGATCTCGTCCTCGTCCTGGACGGACATCTCGCGCAGCAGCGCCGCGGCCTCGGCTCGGCGTGCTCCGGCGTCCTGCGCCGCGGCCGGGTCCAGGTCGATCAGCTTGCCCGGGTGCGCGGTCAACTCCTGTTGCCGCAACACCCGGCCGATGCCCCAGGCGGGCGCGGCCGGCGGCTGTACCGCGTCCCCCGGGGCCGCCGCCTGCGCGCCTCGGGTGACGATGTGCAGCCTGGCGGGCAAAAGTTCGCGGGTCAGCGCCTGGGCGAGGGTGATCAGCGAGTAGGCGCCGGTGTCGGTGTGCCGGTCGAACAGGTGCGGATCGAGGGCCTGCCCGTCGTCCGGGTCGAGCCGCGGCACGTCCAGGCTCCACAGGTGCACGATGTGCCCGGGCACGGCCCCCGCGTCCGCGCGCAGGTCCGCGAACAGGCGCGCCAGGTCCTCGACGGAACCGGGCGCAACCGTCCACGCGTGTCCCTCGGCGGCCCTGCGGTAGCCACTGCCCGGGCGGACCGCATGACAGCGCCCGCCGCCGGCGACCACCGCGGCCGCGAACTCGTCGGCGACCCCCTGCGCGTCGGCGAACACCAGCCAGTCGTGGGCACCGTCGACCGTCGCCTCGCCCGCGTCGAGCGGCCGATCGACCCAGGTCACATCGGTGAGCCAGCCGTCGATGGTGTTCGTGCCGACCGCGGTCGCCGCCCGCTCGACGTCGCCCGCACAAAAGCCGCTGATCAGGCCGAGCGGCACACCGTCGTCGTCGTACAGGGCGATGTCCCCGACGAGTTCGCCGGCGCCGCGCCGCACCACCGTCGCGTGTGCCCACAGCGGCCGGTCGCCGACGGCGTCGATGCGCACCTCGTCGATCGACAGCGGCAACAGGACGGCACCGTCCGCGCCGGCCGATCCCAACCGCACCGTCAGGAGGGTCTGGAAGCAGGCGTCCAGGAGCACCGGATGCAGATGATGGCGGGCGGCGTCGTCGCCGAGCGGCGCGGTCGCGCGGATCCGGGCCAGCGCCTCGTCGGGGCCGGTCCACACCTGTTCGATGCCCTGGAACGCGGGACCGTAGTGATAGCCCTCGGCGGCCAACGCCGGGTAGCACTCGCCGGCGTCGAGTCGCCGGGCGCTGCGCGCGCGGATCGCGTCGGCATCGAGCGTGCCGCCGTGTCGGCGGCGCTGCCCGGCCCGGACGACTCCGCTCGCGTGCACGGCCGGGCCCCGGCCGTCGCCGGTGATGCCGGCGACGGTGAAGGCGGCGCCCTCGCCCCCGAAGGACAGTTGCACGGTCGCGGACTCGCCGTCGGGCAGGAACAGGGCCTTGCGCAGTTCGATGTCGGCGAGTGTGGCGTCGGTCCCGCCGGTGAGCGCCCGGACCGCCTGCACGGCCATTTCCAGGTATCCCGCCGCGGGGAAGACCACGTTGCCCTGGATGCGGTGGTCGTCGAGATAGGGCAACGTCTCGGCGTCGAGCCTGACTTCCCAGGTGGGGTCGGCGTGCGCCAGGCGCCGGCCGAGCAGCGGGTGGTCGATCCGGCCGAGCCGGATCTGTTCCACCGCGCGGGGCTCGGTCCAGTAGCGGTCCCGCTTGAAGGGATAGGGCGGCAGCGCCACCGGCCGCCCGGCGGGCTGCAGCACGTCCCAGGCGACGTCGACGCCCAGGTTGTGCAGCGCGGCCAGCGACCCGGTGAAGGTCTCGTTCTCGTCCTCCCGGCGGCGGATGGACGCCAGCGTGCGCCCCTCCCGGCCGCGGGCGGCCAGGCATTCCCGGATCGCGTGACCCAGCACCGGGTGTGGGCCGATCTCCAGGAACACGCCGTAGCCGTCGTCGGCCAGCCGGTCGACCGCGGCCCGGAAGTGCACACTGCCCCGGACGTTCTCCCACCAGTAGCCGGCGTCCAACTCGGGTCCCTGCGCGGTGCCTTCGCGACCGGTCAGGTAGACCGGGAGCTGCGCGGGCTGCGGCTTGATGTCCGCCAGCGAGGACAGCAGCTCGTCCTTGATCGGGTCCATCCGCGCGCTGTGGTACGGCACTTGCACGTCGAGGAACCTGGCGAAGACCTGGTCGGCGCGCAGTTCGGCGAAGAGTTGCTCCAGCGCGTCCGGGTCGCCCGCGAGGGTGACCGAGGTCGGGCTGTTGAACGCGGCCGGCGACACCCGGTCGGCGTAGGGCCGCAGGCGTCGGGTCGCCTCGGCGGCGGACAGGCTCACCGCGAGCATCGTGCCGGTCCCCGCCAGGCGCTGCTGGAGTCGGCTGCGGTGCACCACGATCCTGGCCGCGTCCCGCAGGCTGTAGACCCCGGCTTCGTGGAAGGCCGCCACCTCGCCGGTGCTGTGCCCGACCACGGCGTCGGGCCGCACTCCGTGGTGGCGCCACAGGGCGGCCAGGCCGACTTGGAGGGCGAAGTTGGCGGGCTGGGCCAGCCAGGTCTCGCCGATCCTGGAATCGGCTTCGTCCGCGCCGAGTTCCTCGACCAGCGACCAGCCGGTGAGTTCGGCGATCTCGCGGTCGCACCGCTCGACCGCCTCCCGGTAGACGGGCCGGCTCGCGAACAACCGACGCCCCATCGCCCACCATTGCGGACCCATCCCGGTGAACACCCAGACCAGGCGCCGCCCCAGCCCGTCGCGGCTGCGGTCCGCGAGCACCCGGGGGTGTTCCTCGTCCCGCAGGTAGGCGTCCAGCGCCTCCTCCAGCGACGCACGCGAGGTGTACACCAGGGACAGCCGGGACTCCAGGTGCTGGCGACGGTGCGCCAGCGTGTGCCCCAGGTCGGACAGCGACACGCGGGTGCCGTCGGTGCCCGCGAGTTCGCGCCGGATCGCCGCGGCCCGTTCCGGCAGGACCGCCGGGTCGCGCGCGGTCAGGGGCAGGATGGTGTACGTGTCGGATTCGTCGCCGGCCGGCCGGACCGGCGCCTTCGGCGGCTCCTCCAACACCACGTGCGCGTTGGTGCCGCCGAAGCCGAACGCGTTCACCCCGGCCCGCGCCGGTCCGTCGTGATCGGGCCACCGGGTCGGCCGGGTCGGGATCTCGTACGGCAGCGACGCGAGGTCGATCGCGGGGTTGATCCGCTCCAGGTTGATGTGCGGTGGGATCACCCGGTGTTCGAGGCACAACACGGTCTTGATCAGGCCGGCGATGCCCGCGGCCGACTCCGTGTGTCCGATGTTCGGCTTGACCGAGCCGACGTAGCACCGGTCCTGCGGCCCGCGTCCGATCGCCAGCGCCCGGCCGAGCGCGGCCGCCTCGATCGGGTCGCCGACCGGTGTCGAGGTGCCGTGCGCCTCGACGTACTGGAGGTCGCCGGGGGTGATGCCGGCCTCGGCGCAGACCCGCTCGATGAGCGCCACCTGGGCGTCGGCGTTGGGCACGGTGATCCCGCTCGTCCGGCCGTCCTGGTTGACGCCGCTGCCGACGATCACCGCGTGGATCGGGTCGCCGTCGCGCCGGGCGTCCGCCAAACGCTTGAGCGCGACCAGGCCGACGCCCTCGGCGCGCACGTAGCCGTCGGCCGAGGCGTCGAAGGTGCACGAACGGCCTTCCGGGGACAGGAAGCCGCCCTTGGTCTCGGCGATGGTGTACTGCGGGGCCATGTGCAGCAGCGTGCCGCCCGCGAGCGCCAGACTGCTCTCGCCGCGCAGCAGGCTGCGGCAGGCCAGGTCGACGGCCACCAGGGACGAGCTGCACGCGGTGTCGATGGAGAGGCTGGGGCCGCGGAAGTCGAAGCAGTGCGAGATGCGGTTCGACACCATCGTCATCATGGTGCCGGTGGCGGTGTGCGCGGCCAGCGTCTCGAAGCCCAGGTCGGCGAATTGCAGGATCTTGTAGTCGAGGGTGAACGCGCCCACGAACACGCCGACTTCGCGACCGGCCAGTTCGGCGGGGCGCTGCCCGCCGTCCTCCAACGCCTCCCAGGCGACCTCCAGGAGCTTGCGCTGCTGGGGATCCATGTGCTCCGCTTCACGCGGGCTGATGCCGAAGAACGCCGGATCGAACGTGTCGAACCCGTCGATGTAGCCGCCGCGACCGCCCACCAGCCGCCCGGACTTGGCGGTGTCACGGCTGAGCAGTGTGCCGAGGTCGTACCGGTCTGCCGGGGTCGGCGTGAGGCAGTCCCTGCCCTCGATCACGTTCCGCCAGAACGCCCGGTGATCGCCCGCACCGCCCGGCAGCCGGCACCCGATCCCGATGACCGCGATCTTGTCGCGGCAGCCGGCGTTCCTCGTAACTGTCATGGTCGTAAACATCCGTGGGTCGTGGTTCGGTGCGCGGCATCGCGAACACAGACGACCGCCCGTCGTCGCGGCGACGGGCGGTCGCGTGTCTCCGGTGGATCAGGCGTCGCTGAGGCGTCCGAAGAGGGCCACTCCGGGCGACGACGGGTCGGTGCCCATGTAGACGTCGCGCAGCATGACGGCGTATTCCTCGGACGAGATGCGCCCGTCGCCGTCCTTGTCCAGGATCTCCATGACGGTGTCCACCCGGCTTCCCTGAACGCCGTAGCCCTTCAGGAGCGGGATGATCTCCTGCCGGTCGAGGTAGCCGTCGCCGTTCGTGTCGGCGAGCGTGAACTCGGCCATCCGGCGCCCCACCGTACGGGCCGCCTCCTTCTGGTTCGAGCCCTGGAGCAGCACCGCGAACTCGGCCTCGTCGACCTGGCCGTTACGGTCCGCGTCGGCCGCTTCGGCCAGTTCCTTCCACAGCTCGGCGTACTGCCGGCGCACCTCCTGGATCTTCTGCGGGTCCGCGTCGGGGAACTGGCCGACGATTCGCTCCGCGTGCTGCTGGAAGTCCTCCGCCGTGATCACCCCGTTGCGGTCGGTGTCGAACAGGGCGAACATGTGCCGGGGCTTGTCGTCGATGAGTGTTGATTGCACGGCGATCCTCTCGGTCGTCGCGGACGGTGACGTCCACGTACAGACGGTTGGTTGCGTTGCGTGATGAAAGATATACGGCCGGTCGCGGATATCACGGTTGCTGCACCCGGGCGCGACCGATCGCGCCGTCGACGATCTCGACCCCGACCCGCCCCGGCGCGACCGTGTGGCGTTCACCCTCCCGGTGAATTCACCCGCTCGGGCGCGGCCCGTTCGAGGGACCTGTCGGCGTGTGCGGCGCTCCTCGATTCGACGCCCTCCGCCGGATAGAACTTCCGGGCCCAGTGCCGAAAGGCGCCGATCGGCCCATCCCCGAGTCCCAGTCGCGGGGGCTGCTGGTATCGCTTGTGGTGCCAGATCGGGAAGTCGGCGGCGGTGAAGGCGCAACTCGATCGGAACAGCGGCCATTCCAGCGCACGCGTGACGGCCCGGGTCACCGTCCGGGCCAGGCCCGGCGTCGACCAGGACGGCTCCGTCACCGTGACCCGGTTCGCCTGCCGAAGTTGCATCCGATTGGGTGCGATCGCGGTCGGCATCACCTGCGTGTACATCCGCAGGCCGAAGCGCGGCGTGTGGATCTCGGCCTGGAGGCAGGCCAGGCCATAGCCGTCGACCTCCACCTCCACGTCGAACTCACCGATCAGCGGAGCGCTCTCGCGCACTCGCATCGACACGTGGAAATTCGTTTCCTCGTACGCGATCGGCGCGCCGAGTTCGGCCCGGACCCAGCCGTGCAGCGTCGCGAAATGCCCGATGTCCACGGAATTCTCGATGACCTCCTGGACATTGCCCGCCATTTCCCACGTCACGTGCCGAGTCGGCAGGCCGGCGATCGCCCGCCAGGCGGGAATCCGCCAGTCCGGTTCCCGACCGTCGTGGTGCCGCCAGACGAAGACCGCGCCGTTGACCTCGTGCACCGGAATCGCATCCAGCGGCGCCTTCGGTGGCGGCGTGCCGTATCCCGTGCGGACGCACGAACCGTCGGGACCGAAGGCGAAGGAATGGAACGGACACACCAGGTCGTCCCCGTCCAGCCCGGCCAGGCCCAGATGGGCACCCAGGTGCGGACAGTAGGGACGGACCGCTCGAACACCCCCGGTCCGCAACCGGTACAGCACCACGTCCTCGCCCAGGAGCGGTCGGGTGAGCACGGTTCCGGGCCTCAACTCGTCGGAGAAGGCCAGCGCGGACCAGCCGCTCGGATAGGGCAGGCCGGGCGCCCGCGCCACATCCGCCGGGGTGGGTCCCTGGGTGATCGTATTCGCGTATTTGCGTGACAATCCCAAAGCGACCCTCCTGGATTTGATTCCGGCGGACCAGATATACCACCGACCAGGGAGGTTTCCCGAAATGTGTTCACCGAAATGCCCAACACTATCTTTCGAATTCACGATAATCGGTTTCCCGCCCGGTTCGGGGGCACCGACGCCGCAGATGTCGCCGAGACCATCCGGATGCGACACGTGCCGTCCCGTGTTTGTCTGAACCGGAGTCGCTCCGGTGCGTTGCGCGCCGGAACGCATTTTTTGTGGCTCGTGATCGAGTCGAGAGCCTGCTCTCGCGCCGGGGACACACGGAAGGAACCACGGTGGAGGCGTGCGACGGTCCCGCCCGACGCCCCGAGACCGGGCGGAGCGGGCGACTGATCGCGGTCTCGGGGTTGGTGGGGGCACTGCTCTGCGTCGGGGCCGGGGTCTGCGCGCCGACCTGCGTCGCGCACGCCCACGTGGCACCGCCGCCTCCCCCACCGCCACAACCGCCGCCGCCTCCACCGCCGCCTCCACCACCACCACCGCCGCCCCCGATCACCTATCCGCCGTACCCTCCCTCGCCCGTGGCTCCGTCCGCCCGAAGGACGACGCCTGCGCCGTCCACGAAGAGCGGCCAGCCGTCCCCCCGAGGGACGACGCCCGCCCCCGGCTCCCGGGCCGCGGTTCTGGTCCTGGCCCCGGCAAGGGGTGGTGCCGGCACCACGGTGGCGGTCTCCGGCTCCGGCTTCGCGGCCTGCCGTCCCGGAACCCGGGTCGACATGCGTTGGGACGGTGCCACGATCACCGCCGCCACGGGGGTCGCCCCGAACGGGGGCGGCTTCACCGTCCGACTGGTGGTCCCGAAGGACGCGTCGAAGGGGAGCCATCGGGTCTCGGCGTACTGCGGGCAAGCCGACGCCTCCGCCCCCTTCGAGGTCACCACGGGCACCGGACCGGCCTCTTCCCGAAAGCCGACGCCGACCTCGTCGTCGACCGCGGTCGGCGGCACCGGAGCCGGCGCCGGCTCGGGCTGGATGATCGGGATGATCGCGGGCGGCGGTTTGCTGGTCGCCGCGCTCGCCGGCTACCTGGGCATCTTCCGTCGCGGGCGGGGAC
>NZ_JBHZAV010000102.1:0-33948 GCF_042754445.1 Embleya sp. NPDC059213 | reverse complement strand
GACCCCGCCGATCTCCCCACATTTTCGTCAAACCCCCCCCTCCGCCGGGGGGCGCCCCCCAAACAAATGGGGGGGGCCCCCTTCGCCGGGGCACCGCCACTTCGCGTTTCAGGCCGTCATGCGGCGCTGTGTCAGTCCCGCAGGATCGACAGCAGGCGCAGGACCTCCATGTAGATCCACACCAGGGTCACGGTCAGACCGAACGCGGCCCGCCACGACTCCTGCTGCGGCACACCCTGGGCGGCCAGTTGCTCGATCTCGTTGAAGTCGAGCGAGAGGAAGAAGGCGCCGATGAGGATGCCGAGGATGCCCATCACGATGCCGAGCGGCCCGCTGCGCAAGCCGAGACCGTCGCCACCGGCGATCAGGATCGCGAGCAGGTTGACGAAAGTGAGGAGCACGAAGCCGATCGCGATCGCCATGCCGATCCGCGCGTAGCGGTTCGTCACCTTGATCCAGCCGGACTTGTACGCCACCAGTACGCCGACGAAGACGGCAGCCGTACCGAGCACCGCCTGCACCACGATGCCGCTGTACTGCTGCTCGAACGCGTGGCTGATCGCGCCGAGGAACACACCTTCGAGCGCGGCATAGGTCAGCACCAGGGCGGGGCTGACCTCACGCTTGAAGGTCACGATCATCGCGACGACGAATGCCGCGAGCGCGGCACCGACCGCCCAGCCGAAGTTCTCGAACGGCAGGAAGGCCCACGACAGTGCGCCGGTGACGACGACCGTCAACAGCGTCATCGCGGTACGCGCGACCACGTCGTCGATCGTCATCCGGCCGGTCTGGAGCGGACCGGCGGACTGCGCCCGGTACATCTCCTGAAGCTGCTCGGGGGTCATCGGCTGCATCGGCGGCTGCTGCGGCCCGCCGTACGGGGCGCCCTGCGGCCCGGGCTGCGGCGCTCCGTAACCGGCCTGCTCCTGCCGGCCGGTCTCGAACGCCCCCCGCCGCGTGAGCACCGGGTTGCTGCTCCTCATGTCATCTCCTCCATGCCCCCGGGGTGGGGGTCCTGGCTTAAGAGAGTAATCCCCAAGTAAAGCGCTTGGGGCTTCCATACTTCCCGTACAACGTGTCCGGACACGCGTTTTGTGCCCGTGGTCACTGTCCGGTCATGAAAAGTCGGCTGGAATCCATCGAGAGGCCGACCGCCGTCCGCCCGACGGTCCCCCGCTACCCGCGCGCGCGAGGGCTGTCGGGCGAGCCCGCAAGGTCATCCGGCCCGCGCCCCGGACCACCGGGCCCCACCGCCCCAAGACACGACGACCTCACCAGCGAGCCACGTGACAGGGCCGCCCGCGGCGCCATGGTCATCGTGTCGATCGACCCCGGGATCCGGTCACGGCCGAGGCCCGACACCCACATTCGCCCACCCGTTCCGCCTCGTCACCGCCGACGGCCACACCCTCGACCGCGCTTGGCCGAAATCGCCCTACCGCAGCATTAATACCTGATAAATGATCCGGCGCGAAACCAAATGAGTTTCATGAAGCCATCGATCCTGCGAGCCCTGATCGGCGCGCTGGGCATCCTCGTCCCGGCCGTGACCATGACCACCCCGCCGCGGCGGATCCACCCCCGTCCTCGCAAAGCATCCCGTACGGCCTCACCGACGGGAAGCGGCACACGATTCAGAGCAGATTCTCATATCGATGCCTGGAGATTCGCGGCGATCGTATCGACGACGGAGCACCCGCGAACCAGTGGGACTGCAACCCTTCGACCACGCAGAACCGGTGGGCACGACGCGCCTCCACCGGCTACGAAATCGCCAACGGGAATTCCGGGTTGTGCTTGGAGATTCGCGACGATCGTACAGACGACGGGACGCCCGCGAACCAGTGGACGTGCAATGGATCGGAGACACAACATTGGCAGGACGTGTTATCGGGAAACGCCGGCCGGAAGATAAGGAATGGGCACTCCGGCAGATGTCTTGAAATACTCTCGTGGGGAACCGGTGACGGTGACGCGGCCGGACAATGGGGCTGTCACGGCGGCGCCGACCAGCGCTGGTCCATCAACGTCCGGGCCGGATAACCGGGGTCGTCTCATCTCGCGGAGCCGGTGATTGCTCCGCGCGACCGTGGCCCGACTGCTCGCGGGTCGGACGGTCGAGGAGAAGGACGTCGTGGCCTCGGCGATCCGACGGGACCCGGCCGAGGTCGCCGACCGGCGCCGCGAGTCGTAGCGGCCGGGAGTGGCCGCCGCCGTAGTGGGGAAGTGCGTGCCGCCCGGAGCGTCCGACCTCGGGCCCGAGCGCCGTCGCGGCGACGGCCGAGCCGGGCTTGCCGCCGATGCCGTCGCGTCGGTGCGCGAGACCGCCTCGAACGTGGCTGCCTCGCCCCGGAACGGCGGGCGGAAGTGCGTGGAGATCGTCGGTCGGCGGACCGGGTTGCGCCGGTGCGGCCGTCGCCGCCCCGGAGGGCGCCGACCCGGCCCGAGCCGCGCTCCGTTCGCTTGGCACCACCCCGGAGCGACCCGCGTCGGCGACCTCGCACACCCCCGCAGACCGAGGGTCGGACACCCAGCGTGTCCATGGGTGAGCCCGCTGATGCGTCAGCGATTGTTTTCGCGATGGAACCGATCGAGATTTCTATCGAGAGTCGCAGCCCTGGACTCCTCCGGAACGCGGTTCCGAACGATGCACAGGGGGTGACTGGGAATGATCTTGAATCGCGTGGCCGCCGACAAGCCCGCAACATTGTCGACGGAAACGATCTTGAAACGAGCGTCCTTGCAGGTCAGAGCCCTGACCATGTGGTCCCCGGAGCGGGACTCGAACCCGCACGACCTTGCGGCCAAGGAGGTTTAAGCTCCTCGTGTCTGCGTTCCACCATCCGGGGGCGATGCTGAGCGTAGCGGCACCGGCGCACCGAGTTGACCCCCGAGTTTTCCGGGCCTCCGAGAGCTCTTCCGCCGGCCTGTTCGATTGCGGAGAGCGACCGGAGGCAACCTGTCCGCATGCAGTGCGGATGGTGCCGAATGAGTGTTTTGGGGCGGCTGAGCAGGGGAAATCCCGCATTCGTCCGGCGAACCCCGGGTAGGACCACCGGGTCGAGAGTCCGCTCGGGCCGATCGTCTCCCGGTGATCGTGGTCGCCCGGGTCCGGATCCTCGCCGCATCGAATCCGATCGCGACGAAAGAGGCCCCCTTGACCGCCACCGAACCCAACGCGGGCGTCGGGACGAACGGCGCGCTCGTCGCCGTCGCCACCGACCTGACCAAGGTCTACGGCACGGGTGAGACGCAGGTGATCGCGCTCGACGGCGTCTCGGTCGGCTTCCGGCGGGCCGAGTACACCGCGATCATGGGCCCCTCCGGGTCCGGCAAGTCCACGTTGATGCACTGCATGGCCGGCCTGGACTCGATCTCGGCGGGCTCGGTCCGGTTGGGGGACGCGGAGTTGTCCTCGCTGAGCGACAAGCAGTTGACGCTGCTGCGCAGAGAGAAGGTCGGCTTCGTCTTCCAGTCGTTCAACCTGCTGCCGACGCTGACCGCGCTGGAGAACATCACGCTGCCGATGGACATCGCGGGCGTGCGGCCGGATCCGGCGTGGCTGGACAACGTGATCGACACGGTCGGCCTACGGGATCGGCTCAAGCATCGTCCCAGCGAGTTGTCCGGTGGTCAGCAACAACGCGTGGCGTGTGCCCGGGCGTTGGCGAGCAAGCCGGAGATCATCTTCGCCGACGAACCGACCGGCAACCTGGACTCGCGCTCGGGCGCCGAGGTGCTCGGCTTCCTGCGCGCCTCGGTGCGCGACAGCGGCCAGACGATCGTCATGGTCACGCACGACCCCAACGCGGCGTCCTACGCGGACCGAGTGCTCTTCCTCGCCGACGGCCGAATCGTCGACGAAATGCTCGCCCCCACGTCGGACCTCGTCCTCGAACGCATGAAACGCTTCGAAGCCGCCCGAATCGCCTGACCCCGAGGGCCGTTCGGCGTTCGACGACGACCGCCCCGGGCCGACGCCCCGTCCGCGGGACGAACGCAAAGGGCCCGGCACGCACCCGTGCGCGAACGCGCGAGTGCGTACCGGGCCCGAGCGCGAACTACGCCTTGGCCGCGGGCTCGACCGCCGCCCGAGGCGCCGGCAGCGCCGCCTCGGCGAACTCGTCCCGCGGGTGCTCCATCGCCCCGAGCGAGACGATCTCCCGCCGGAAGAACGCCGACAACGTCCAGTCGGCGAACACCCGGGTCTTCCGGTTGAAGGTGGGCACCATCGCCCCGTGGTACGTGCGGTGGAACAACCAGGCCGGCAGCCCCTTGAGCTTGAACTTGCCGAACATCACCGCGACACCCTTGTGCAGGCCCAGACCGGCAACCGCACCGAGGTTCTTGTGCTTGTAGTCGCTCGGCGGGAACCCACGCATCACCGAGACGACGTTGTCGCCCAGGACCCGCGCCTGCCGCACCGCGTGCTGCGCGTTCGGCGGGCACCAGGCACCCTCGCCCGCGGCGAGGTCCGGCACCTGCGCGTTGTCGCCGGCGGCGAACACGTTGTCCATGCCGACCACCTGAAGGGTGGTGCGCGTGTCGACGTGCCCACGCGGGCCGAGCGGCAGACCGTACTCCGACAACACCGGGTTCGGCTTGACGCCCGCCGTCCACAGGATCGTGGAGGCGTCGAACTCGACGTCGTTCGAGAGCACGCAGTGCTTGTCGACGCAGGACTTGAGCGACGTCTCCAGGTGGAACTCGATGTCCCGGGCCTTGAGGCGCTCCAGCGTCCAGGCGCCGAGTTCCGGACCGACCTCGGGGAGGATGCGGTTGGCCGCCTCCACCATCACGAAGCGCATGTCCTCGCGCTTGAGGTTCTTGTAGTAGCGCACCGCGTCGCGCGCCATGTCCTCGACCTCGGCCAGCGCCTCGATACCCGCGAAGCCGCCGCCGACGAAGCAGAAGGTCAGCGCCTTGCGGCGGATCTCCTCGTCGGTGGTGGAGTCGGCCAGGTCGAGCTGCCCGAGCACGTGGTTGCGCAGTGCGATGGCTTCTTCGATGGTCTTGAGACCGATGCCGTTCTCGGCCAGGCCGGGAATCGGGAAGGTCCGCGATATCGAGCCGAGCGCGATGACGATGTAGTCGAAGCCGAGCTCGTAGGAATCGCCCGCGAGCGGCTCGACGAGCGCCACCTTGCGGTCGTGGTCGACGGAGGTGACCCGGCCGTTGACGATCTCGGCCTTGGGCAGGACACGGCGCAGCGGCACCACGACATGGCGCGGTGAGATGCTGCCGGCGGCCGCTTCCGGGAGGAAGGGCTGGTAGGTCATGTACGACCGCGGGTCGACGACCGTGACGGTCGCTTCGCCGTAGCGCATCTTCTTGAGAATGCGCTGCGCGGCGTACAGACCAACGTAGCCGCCGCCGACGATAAGGATGCGAGGGCGATCCGTGTTGCTCATGTTTGGAAGTATCCACCGATCGAACTCGCCGGTGCTTCGAGGCCGCGCGAAGTACCGAAGGGGCCGTCTGGTACCCTTCGTCCTTTTGCTTGTGCATTTGTGCACGGTGTGCCGTCGAGGGGGATTCACTCGACCCTATTCGGCCGGCTTGTCCACCGACCCGGTCCCGATGACCTGCGTCGATCCTGCCCGAGGACCCCGGGGACGGCGCAATGTGATCTCCACCTCGAACCGGGGGCGACCACCACGTTCGAAGGCGCCGGCGCCGAACGGCCGGCCCATCGGGAGGAAAAGCGGCTCACATGGCCAAGTTTTGCCTCCGCGGCCATGTGAAGGGATTCACAAACTTTTCCGGGTGTCCGAACGTTGGACATGGTTCCCGGTCGTCCGGCCGGCCTCCGTCGGCCCGATCAGCCCTCGGCCAGGCCCCAGGCGATGCCGTCCAGAATGTCGTGCTCGCTGACCACGACCTCGGTCAGGCCGGTGCGTTCCATGATCGTGCGCAACACCAGCGCACCCGCGCCGATCACGTCCACCCGCCCCGGGTGCAGCACCGGGATGTTCGTGCGTTCGGCGTGCGTGCTCGCCAGCAGGCGGGCGGTCACTTCGCGGACCTGATCGAGGGTCGGCCGCGCGTGGTGGATGGCGGTCGAGTCGTATTCGGGCAATTCCAGCGCCATGCCGGCGACCGTGGTCACCGAGCCCGCCAGGCCGACCAGGGTGCGGGCACGATCCATCGGGACCACCTCCGCGGCCCGGGCGATCGCGGCCTCGATGTCGGCGATCGCGGCGGCGATCTGCTCCGGCGTCGGCGGGTCCGAGCGCAGGTGCCGCTCGGTCATCCTGACGCAGCCGATGTCCACCGATCGGGCCGCCTCGGGCCGATCGTCGCCCAGTACGAACTCGGTGGACCCGCCGCCGAGGTCGACCACCAGGTACGGCTTCTCGACGGAGTCGGACCCGGCGAGTTCCCGGGTGGCTCCGGCGAAGGACAGTGCGGCCTCCTCGTCGCCGGAGATCACCTCGGGCTCGACACCCAGGATCTCGCGCACCCCGGATCGGAACACCTCCCGGTTCTCCGCGTCACGGCTGGCGCTGGTGGCCACGAAACGCAGCCGCTCGGCGCCCAGTTCGCCGATCACCTTGGCGTACTCGCGGCAGGCGGCGAAGGTGCGCTCCAGCGCCTCGGGGGCCAGTCGGCCGGTCTTGTCGACGCCCTGGCCGAGTCGGACGATCCGCATCCGGCGGTCCAGGTCGACCAATGTCCCGGCGGCCGGGTCCAGGTCGGCGACGAGCAGGCGGATGGAGTTGGTGCCGCAGTCGATCGCGGCGACGCGTCGGGTCATCGGGTCTCGTCCTTCGGGGCTGCGTCGTCGGCGTCGTCGGCCTCGGCGGCCTGGTCCGGTTGGTCCACGCACACGCACGGGCCCTTGGCCCACCAGTCGGGCAACGCGTCCAACGTCTCGTCGCCGAGCGGGTTGACGCCCCGCCCGGCGGCCAGCGCGTGGCCGGCCAGCACGTGCAGGCACTTGACCCGATCCGGCATGCCGCCGGCCGACGGGAAGCCCTCCAGTACCTCGATCGCGTCCCGTCGGGCCAGGTAGTCCTCGTGCGCGGCGGCGTAGCGGGCCGCGAGGTCCTCGTCCTCGGCCAGGCGCGCGCTCATCTCGCGCATGACGTTGTTGGCCTCCAGGGTGCCGATCGCGGAGGCCGCGCGCGGGCAGGTCAGGTAGTACAGCGTCGGGAAGGGCGAGCCGTCCTCCAGGCGCGGAGCGGTCTCCACGACGTCGGGCAACCCGCACGGGCACCGGTGTGCGACGCCGCGCAGACCACGCGGGGTACGGCCGAGCTGCGCCTTGACGGCGTCGATGTCGTGCTGATCCATGAAGGCGAGTATTTCCTGTTTCGCTGAGTGATTCGGACCGACGTTCGATCCGGGTGCCGTCCCGGTCCCGCCCGGACGTGGTGGACGAGTCCGCTATCCGATCGAGGCGGCGGGCGTCGGCGTGGGCGAGGGCGCCGCGCTCGCGGTCGGCATACCGGCCCGGTCCGCGTCGCGGGTGGAGTCCCACAGGCCCCGGTACCAGGGCGGCGAACCGGCCCGGGCGGGCGTGGGCGGCGCCGGGTTGCCCGGCTCGCCCGGCTGCGGCACCACCAGGTAGGCGGTATCGCCCGGGTAGACGTAGTGCAGCCGCTCGCGCGCCTGTTGACGCACGAACGCCGGGTCGTTCCAGCGCTCCAGATCGGACCGCATGCGTTCGGTCTCGGCCTGCTGCTTGCGGGTGCTCTCGCGCAGGTCGTGCACCTCGGCGCGCTGGTCCAGGTATTGCCGCAGCGGGTACACCAGCGCGACGGCCAGGCTCAGCACCACCAGGGTGAGCACGATCCACTTGCCGCCGCCGCGCCGGCGCAGCCGACCCAGGCTCGCCGCCGCGGCCGAGTCCTTGAGGGACCCGACCGCGGCGACGACCCTCGGTGTGGCCGGTGCCGCCGAACGGTCACCGCGTGCCTGACGCGGCGGTGCGACGGCTCGGGACGCGCGCGCGGCCCTGGTCGGAGCGGTCGTCCTGCGGCCGTCCTCGCGCTGCTCGCTCACGCGTCCTCCCGCCGTTCACTCGATGCGGCGTCGGCGGTGTTCCGCTCGACCCGGTGTCAGCCGTCGAAGCGCGGGAACGCGCCGCGGCCGGCGTACTCCGCCGCGTCGTCGAGGATCTCCTCGATGCGCAGCAGCTGGTTGTACTTCGCCACCCGGTCCGAGCGCGCCGGGGCGCCCGTCTTGATCTGGCCGCAGTCCGTGGCCACCGCGAGGTCCGCGATCGTGGTGTCCTCGGTCTCGCCGGACCGGTGACTCATCATGCACCGGTAGCCGTTGCGGTGGGCGAGCGACACGGCGTCCAGGGTCTCGGTCAGCGTGCCGATCTGGTTGACCTTCACCAGAAGGGCGTTGCCCGCCTTCTCCTCGATGCCGCGCGCCAGCCGCTCCGGGTTGGTGACGAACAGGTCGTCGCCGACGAGCTGGATCTTGTCGCCGAGCTGCGCGGTCAGCGCGACCCAGCCCTCCCAGTCGCTCTCGTCCAGCGGGTCCTCGATCGACACGAGCGGGTACGCCGCGACCAACTCGGCGTAGTAGGCCGACATCTCGGCCGAGGTCTTCTTGCCGCCCTCGAACACGTACGCGCCGTCGGTGTAGAACTCGCTCGCGGCCACGTCCATCGCGAGCGCGATGTCGCTGCCCGGGGTGTAGCCGGCCATCTCGATCGCCTCGACGATCAGGTCCAGCGCGGCGCGGTTGTTCTCCAGGTTCGGCGCGAAGCCGCCCTCGTCGCCGATGCTGGTGGCCAGGCCGCGGGCCTTGAGTACCGACTTGAGGCAGTGGTAGACCTCGGTGCCCCAGCGCACCGCCTCGGCGAAGGTCTCCGCGCCGATCGGCGCGATCATGAACTCCTGGACGTCGACGTTGGTGTCGGCGTGCGCACCACCGTTGAGGATGTTCATCATCGGCACCGGGAGCACGTGCGCGTTCGGACCGCCGACGTAGCGGAACAGCGGCAGGTTCACCGATTCGGCGGCGGCGTGCGCGACGGCGAGCGAGACGCCCAGGATCGCGTTGGCGCCGAGTTCGGCCTTGTTCTCGGTGCCGTCCAGGTCGATCATCGCCTGGTCGATCAGCCGCTGGTCGTCCGCCTCGGTGCCGGCGATCTCCTCGTAGATGCGCTCGTTGACCGCGTCCACGGCCTTCTGCACACCCTTGCCGCCGTAGCGGGCCGGGTCGCCGTCCCGCAGCTCGACGGCCTCGAAGGCGCCGGTGGAAGCGCCGGACGGCACGGCGGCACGGCCCGAGCTGCCGTCGTCGAGGACGACCTCGACCTCCACCGTGGGGTTCCCTCGGGAGTCCAGGATCTCCCGGGCGTGGATGACGTCGATGGACGGCACGAGTTTCTCCTTGATCAAGGGGCACGCTGGTCTGCTCGGCCAGCCTAGTAGCAGCCTGCGGTGCGGTTCGCCCGGGAACGGGTAGCTGTGGGCAACCGATCGGTGACGCGCGGGCGAACACGGGCGCCGGGGTGACGCTCGGTCGAGGGGCGGGGGCGCACACATGACCGAGCCGGAGCGCGAAGGCGCGGGAGCCGCACGGGATGCCTTGCCGCCGGCGCGGGAGATCTCCGGTGCGGTTGCGGGCGAGTCGGTGGAACGGCGAGCCGGAGACGACGGAGACCCCGGGTGGGTGACGACGGATTCAAGGTCGACAGCGCGCCGGCGCGCGGCGCGAGCACCGAGTCGATCGACGCGCTGCCGGTGGCGCGCGAAATCGCCCGGAAGCAGCAGCCGTTGCAGGAACAACCGGCGGCGCCGCAGAAGTACCAGGGCGCGTATCGAGTCGTGATCATCGGGTGGTCCTGGTGAGGTCTTCGATCCGGATCATCGAGGCGCGCAGCGTGGAGACCGGCGGGGTAGCCGTCCGGAGTCTTGTCGTATCGGGTGTCCCACCGTCCCGGTTCCGGCCTCCCGGTACGTCACGCTCTGGGGCGGGTGAGGCACGTGGTGGCGACCCGAGCCGACCGGTGCACTGATGTCCGGGCGGGGACTCATGGGAGACGACCCGGCACCCGGCTCAGGTTCCGGGGATGATGCGGCGCGTTTCGTAGGCCCACATCGCGATCTCGACCCGGTTGCGGGCGCCGAGCTTGGCCATCAGGCCGGCCAGGTGCGTTTTCACCGTGCTGAGGCTGATGTGCAGGGCATCGGCGATCTCGGTGTTGGTGAGCCCGCGAGCGACGGCGAGGAGCACCTGCTCCTCGCGGGCGGTGACGGGAGAGACGGGCTGGGCCGCGGGCCGGCCGGCGGGGAAGTCCGCGAAAGTCTGGAGCAGACGGACGGTGACGCTCGGCGCGATGAGCGCCTCACCGTCGGACGCCGACCGAACAGCCTGCGTGAGAAGCTCCGGTCCCGTGTCCTTGAGGAGGAACCCGCGGGCGCCGGCGCGCAGCGCGCCGTAGACGTATTCGTCGAGGTCGAACGTGGTGATGACGACCACGGCCAGCGGGTCGGCGACGCCCGGGCCGGCGATCAGCCGGGTGGCCTGGAGCCCGTCGAGCACGGGCATGCGGATATCGAACAGACAGACGTCGGGGCGCAGTTCGCGGGCCATACTTACCGCTTGCCGTCCGTCGGCGGCCTCGCCGACCGCCTCGATTCCGGGCTGCGCGTTGAGCATGATCCGCAGCCCGGTGCGGATGATCGCCTGGTCGTCAGCGACGAGAACGCGGATGGCCACCGCTCTCGGTCCTCCCTCGTGGCAGCTCGGCTTCGACATGCCAGCCCTCGTCGGCGCCTGGGCCGGCTTGCAGCCGGCCGCCCAGCAGGGCCGCGCGCTCGCGCAGCCCGGCAAGGCCGAATCCGTCGTGGCCACGGCCGGTGCGTTGGCCATTGTCGCGCACGTTCACGCGTACCTGGTGGCGCTCCGCGGTGACCCGGACGACGACCTCGGTCGCGTTGACCGCATGGCGCCTGGCGTTGGTCACCGACTCCTGCACGATGCGGTAGACGGCCGCGCCCACGGCCGGGGGCAGTGAGTCCATCTCGCCGTCGAGCCCCAAGTCGACCCTGAGGTGACCACCCGGGGTACGCAGCAGCCGCTCCAGATCCGCGACGCCGGCAGGCGGCGCCGGCTCTGCGCCCGCTCCCCGGTCGCGCAGCGCGGTGACCATGGCGCGCATTTCCTCCAGGGTTCGCGCCCCTTCCTCCTCGATCCCCTCCAGCGCCTCGACGGCGGCGGACGGGTCGGTACCCGCGAGCACCCGGCCCGCCTGGGCGCGGATCACGATGGCCGAAACGTGGTGCGCCACCGTGTCGTGGAGTTCCCGGGCGAGCTGCTCGCGCTCGCGGGAACGTACTTGCTCCAGCTGCCGCCCGCGAGCGGTGGCCCGGAACCGCACGGCGGCCCCGGCCAAGCCGGGCAGGAACAGGAAGACGAAGCCCACGATCTGTTCGGCGGCCGGCGTTTCGTCCGTGACGGCACACGTCGCGAAGGTCGCGAGGATCACCGCGCCGCCCAGCACGATCTCCCGTCCCGATCCCCACCGGGGCAGCGCATACACCAGCACGAGCACGATCACGCCGGTGTTCAGGCCGACGAACTCGTGGAGTGCGGCGACCAGCGAGGCCACCTGGAGCAGGATCGTCGAGCCGAACGCGAGCACGACCGTCGTCAGCGGGCGGGTCCGGCGCCACAGGAGCAGCACGCACAGCCAGACGGCCGGCACCACTGCCGCCGGCCGCCACACGACGTTCTCGCGCAGCGTGGCCTCCAGCAGCACACCGCCCAGGCCCGCGGCGAGCAGTGCCCAGTCCCGCCAGACCCGGGCGGGCGCGTCGGGCGGCCGGGGTTCGGTCCACAGGGTTCTCACGTCGTCTCGCAGCACGATTCCCAGCCTAGGGATCGCGCCGTGCCGCGCATCGGCCGAAAGGACGGGACGTCACCCCGCCCTGGGGCCGAGGGATCCGCGGCCCGCCGGCCGATGCCGCGGAGCGCCGTGGCAACGAGCCTCGTCATCGGCGGCCGTACAAGGACGGCCGGCGAGGTGGTTGGAGGACCCGATGCTCTCGAAAGCCCTCTTGTTCGTGGGCGCAAGCGCCGCCCGCCATCCCTGGCGGGTGATCGCGGCATGGCTGATCGCCGCCACGCTTGCCGTACTCGCCGCGATCGCTTTCGGCGGGCGGACCGCGGACTCGATGACCGCTCCGGGACTGGACTCCCAACGGGCCGCGGAACTGATCGATCGGGCCGGCACCGGTCAGGAGGGGATGACCGCCCAGGTGGTCGTCACCCCGCTCGACAGCGGTGCGACGTTCTTCGACCACGGCAGCGCGCGCAGCGCTCTCACGCGGCTGCAGAGCGAGGTGGAGCGGCTGCCGCACGTGCTCGGCACGAGCGACCCGGTGGGGGCGCTCGACGCGGGCGGGGACGCCGCCGTGCGCGGCGGGCCTGTCTCGGCCGACGGGCGGATCGCGGTCGTCCGCGTGCAGTACCCCGACCAGAGCCGGCTGTCGGCCGAGGACCTCGACGCCCTCGTCGGTCTCGGCGACCGGCTGCGCGCCGAGTTGCCCCTGCGCATCGAGATGGGCGGGAACCTCTTCTACGCCTTCTCCGACCCCGACGGCGGCGCAAGCGAGTTGATCGGCATCCTCGCCGCGGCCGCGATCCTGTTCCTGGCGTTCGGTTCGCTCGTCGCCGCCGCGCTGCCGATCGGCATGGCGGTCTTCGGGCTGACCGTCGGGGTTGCCACGATGACGCTACTGGCGGGGGTGACGGACGTCCCGACCTTCGCCCCTGTCCTGGGCAGCATGGTCGGGCTCGGAGTGGGCATCGACTACGCGCTGTTCGTGCTCGCCAGGCACCGGGAATACCTTGCGCGCGGGCTCGATCCCCGCGAGGCGGCGGGGCGAGCGGTGGCCACGGCGGGGAGGCCCGTGGTCTTCGCCGGCGGCACCGTCGTCGTATCGATCCTCGGCCTGGCGGTCGCGAACGTGCCGTTCATGACGGTCGGCGGGTTCGCCGTCTCGATCGTCGTTCTGATCATGGTGGTCGCGTCGGTGACGCTGCTGCCGGCCTTCCTCGGCGCCGCCGGCCCACGCCTGGCCCGGGCCGGCCGGATCAGCCGGGCTCTGCAGACCAGGAAGCCGGGCCGACTCGCACGGCGGCGGGACCCGGCGGCGGGCGCCGCCCCCGCCGCCGGGTGGCGGCGCTGGATCGGGCACGTCAGCCGGCACCCGGTGCCGTACGCGGTCGGCGCGGCGGGGCTGCTGCTGACCGCGGCGCTGCCCGTACTCGGCCTGCGCGTCGGCCTGCCCGACGACGGCTCACTGCCCGACAGCCGTACCGAGCGCCGCGCGTACGACCTCGTCGCCGAAGGGTTCGGCCCGGGCACCAACGGTCCCCTCGTCATCGCCGCGGACCCCGCCGGTGATCCGGGAGTGCTGGACCGACTCGTCGCAACGGTCGCGGCGGATCCGGGCATCGCATACGTCGCGCCGACGCATGTCGATCGGGCCACCGGCATCGCGACCCTCGTGGTGTTCCCGACCACCAGCCCCCAGGACAAGGCCACGACCGACACCATCGCCCGGCTGCGCACCGACGTACTGCCCGCGGCGATCGGGCACGGCCCGGCCAGGGCCCACGTCGGCGGCGCCGCCGCGAGCCTGTCCGATGTGGGCCAACGCACCAGCCAACGGCTGCCGGTGCTCGTCGCCGCCGTGCTGGCGATGTCGTTCCTGCTGCTGATGCTGGTCTTCCGCTCGGTACTCGTACCGCTCAAGGCGGTACTGCTGAACCTGCTGAGCATCGGCGCGGCCTACGGCATCATGGTCGCGGTCTTCCAGTGGGGCTGGGGAGGCGCACTGATCGGGCTGGAAGCGACGGTTCCGATCGTGTCGTTCATCCCGATGTTCCTCTTCGCCATCCTGTTCGGCCTGTCGATGGACTACGAGGTGTTCCTCCTCTCCCGCGTACGCGAGGAGTACCTGCGCACCGGCGACAACGGCACGGCGATCGTCGAGGGCGTCGCGGGCACCGCCCGGATCATCACCTCGGCCGCCCTCATCATGGTGGCGGTCTTCCTGTCCTTCGCCGTCGCCGATGATCCCTCCATCAAAATGTTCGGACTCGGCCTGGCCACCGCGATCTTCATCGACGCCACGGTCGTACGCATGGTGCTGGTACCGGCGACCATGACGCTCCTCGGCCGGGCCAACTGGTGGCTGCCGAGGTGGCTGGACCGGATGCTTCCGCGCGGCCCGGTCGGCACCGACGACACCGCCGCGGAATCCACGGGTGCGGCCCTGCGGCCACGGCTGGTCGACCGTTGACTCGACTCCTGCCCACCCTTGGCGTCCGGCACCTCGGCGCGGCGCCCGGGGGGCACATCGAGTCGTGATCATCGGGCGGTCCTGACGAGGTCTTTGACCCGGATCACCGCCGGATCACGCCCTCGAACTGCTGCCGCAGTCGCTCGGGATACGGGCCGTAATCGCCGATCGGCAGGTACGACTCGATGAACTCCCGATCCGGATCGGTCGGTTGCACTCGCGTCACGTAAGACCGTCGATCGGACCGTGCCACGAAGGCACATTCCGCACATGGATCACGACTCGATACGCGCCCCAATCCTCGCCGTAGCCGGCCGGCGCGATCGTGCCGAAGTCCGGTCGGGCGATGGCCGCCCCGGTCAACCTCGGCGAGAACATCGCGATCACGCCGGAGATGGCGGCCCGGCAGTACAAGACGGCGGAACGGGGCGCCGCGGCCCGGTTCTTCGCCCCCGGCGGCGCGACGGCCCGCAGCACTTGTGTGCGAACCCGGGACGTCGGTGCGCTCACGAGTGGTGCCGCCGCCTCGGCCATCGCACTCGGCGCGATGCACGACATCCGCGAAGTGCCGCCTCGGGTCGCGCTGTTGTACCGGGCCTGGGTGTCGGTGGCCGAGGCTCCGGATCGGATCGCCTTCGGGGCGCCTGCGGCGTTCGACTCGCCCGGCCCCGCTGACCTTGCGATGGGTCGAGGCTCGAACTCAGCGCGCTGCCAGGGTGATTCGTCGAAGAGCGTCCGCTCGGGGGACGTATCCGCCGGAATACCGGTGACGGGGCGTCAAAAAACGGTTGGTCGCTCGATCGGGTGAAAGTTGGGCATCGGCGATTAAACGGCCGTTACGGTTCGACTACGGAAAGCGGCGATCACCCCTCAGAAGGTGATCGCCGCCGGTCAACTCGCTGTAAGGCAGCGAACCGACAGAAAGGCAACGCCGTGGTACCGGCGCATCCTCAAGCCCAAGCATGCCTGAACTTCTCTTCCCCGACCACCGATCCCGCCACGATTCCCCCATATGCGCGTCGCGCCAGGTGGCAGGAGGTCGTGCGGGGTGATCCGGGGATCGAGCGAACGCTGCTGCTGTTCGCACTGTTGCTCGCATCCCACGCGAAGTCCGACGGCACCGGTATCCGCGTCACGCACGCCATACTCGCCGCCGACGGTGGCTTCCACCTCTCCACCGTTCGTCGCGCACTCGACACGTTGCGGCAGCGTGGGCTCCTGCTCCAGGTCCACCGCGGCCATCGACTCGGGGACGGCAGCTCGTCGTTCAGCGAGTACGCCCTGCTGCTGCCCTCGACGGCTCATCCGGATGAACCGTTGAGCGTCGACTCAACCGCTCACCGGGATGAGCCGTTGAGCCCTTCGCCGAACACGACCCGCAGGCGCTCGACCGCTCACCACAGCGCCTCAACGGTTCATCCGGATGAGCCGCTCCCTGTGGTTACCTCTATCAGGGAAGGAACGGGGTCTCCCCCCACTCCCTCCCGCGCGAGCCCGCCGGACAACGCGTCGTTTCGAGCGGCGAAGGTCCTGGTCGAACAACTCCCGCCCGAGTCGCACGAATTCCTGATGCCCGGCCTGCACCGCGTCGCCCTCAAACTCGCCCGACGCACCAACCGAGACATCCTGATCCACGACCTCGCCGACACCATCCGCACCCGAGGACCCCTCACCGGCCCCGGAATCCGCTCACCGTTGGCCGTGCTCCTCTACCGCCTCGACGAGGCGATCGAAATACACACCGTGATGCGCGAGACGTTCCGCCGATCCGTGAGCGGCGACCCGCAGCCCGAGCCCCCGTCCCCCGCCTGCGGCTGCAAACACGGCTGGCGCGGCGAGGATCGGGAGGGCCGCCCCATCCCGTGCACCACCTGCAAACCACGCTACGGCGCACCGACCCCACACTTTTGATCCCCCTCTCCGCGCCCCGGGAGCCGAGATGCCACCCACGAAACTTGTACAACCGTTCCGCGTCACCGGTCTCGTCGACCACGAGCACGAACACCGCCCGGGTCCGGTGAGGCGCCCGGTGGGTCCTTGATCGTCTCCCGCCGGGCGGTCGCCGCGTAGCGTGCGGCCATGATTCTCTTCCGCGAGGCCGTGTCCGGGGACTTCGAAGCCGTCCTGCGTCTCTACCGGCAACTGCACCCGGAGGACCCGGTTCTGCGGGACGGGTCCGACGCGGCGGCCTTCGCGCAGATTCTGGACTCGCCCGGCCTGCACATCCACGTACTCGAAGCCGATGGGCTCGTCGTCGCCACGACGTACCTGAACGTGATCCCGAACCTCACCCGATCCGCGTCGCCGTACGCGGTCGTCGAGAACGTCGTCGTCGAAGAGACCCTGCGGGGCTCGGGTCTGGGCAGGCAGGTCGTGGCCGGCACGCTCCGAGCCGCGTGGGACGCGGGCTGCTACAAGGCGATGTTGCTGACGGGTTCGCGCGAGCCCGCCACTCACGCGTTCTACCGAGCGTGCGGCTTCTCGCCCGACTCCAAGACGGCGTACCTCGCGCGCCCGTCCTGACGCCAGGTGGGAACGAAGGGACGGTCGTCTTCGTGTCGGATGTCGACCCGGCCGCGCTGTTACGCGTGGTCGTGGGTCACCGGCGTGGGCCGGGCGGCCCTCGAACCACCGCTCTCGGGCGGGTGGTTCCCCGGCACACCACCGGGAACTCGGCCTCGGCCCGATGCAACCCCGCCCGTGGGGACCCGAGTTCGCCATGCATGTCCCCCGACATGGCCGAATCCGCACGAGGGACTGTTGTAACACCGTCCGCCGGCCACGGCCGCGAGGGGTGTCACCAGGGCAAACGTGCTGTTGCCGCAGCGTGGAACGGGGGCGCGCCGGCCTTCGTCGTTCCCTTTGGTGACCATGTCACCGGCCTGTGACAGCGCCGTCGTGGTACGACGACTCCCATATCTTCCCGGTCCGCGACCTCGCCATAGTGATCGAGCAAGCACCGCGGAGCCCAACCGGCTCCGGGCTTCAATCACCACATACCAAGGGGTCGTTCATGTTCGGGAACCGCAGCAGGGCCTTCCTCCTCTCCGCCGCCGTCGTCGGCGGCGCGATGATGATGACGGCATGCCAGGGCACCGACTCGGGCAACGCCGCACAGGGCAACACCCCCGCCGCACAGGGCGCACCCGCCGCCGGAAACCCCGTGGCCCCACCCGCCGCGGCCACCACCGGCGGCCAGGCCGGCGGGGGCGGCTCCACCGGGAGCACGACCTCCACCAAGGACTCCGCCGGGAGCACCACCTCCGTCACACCGAACAAGTCCACCAGGACCGGTTCCGGGTCGGGGTCGGGATCCGGTTCCGGTTCCGGTTCCGGTTCCGGTTCCGGTTCCGGCAACAGCGGCGGTCCCGCCAAGTGCCGTACCGACGACCTGAGCTTCCTCGCGGACGACGCCACCATCGACGGCGACGGCGACCGCACCGTCGTGGTCACCCTCAACAACCTCGCCGGCGACTGCTCGATGCTCGGATTCGCCGGTATCGACCTCAAGACCAGCCAGGGCCCGCTGTCGGCCAAGCGCACCAACGAGCCGGTCTTCCCGATCGTCCTCAAGCGCAGTACGTCCATCTCGTTCGGCATCCACTACCCCGACAACGACTCCGGCGGCTCCGGCGTCCGCATCACCGGCCTGCTCGTCACCCCGCCCGGCGAGACCAAGGCCGCCGACATCCCCTGGCCCGGCGCCGCCACCCTCCCCGTCACCGACGGTTCCGGCTCCCCCGTCACCGTCGGCCCCATGGGCAGCGCCGGCCAGGGCGGCTGACCCGGCTCACCCTCCCGCGCACCGGTACAGGCGAGGACGGTCGTTCCTCGCCCGCGCCCGGCGCAGCGGGAACGGACCCTCCGAAAGTGAATGAGCGGGACAACTTTCGCTCTCTTACCGGGTGTTCGCCCAGTGTGAATACTGACGGCGTGGATCCCAGCGCCGCGTTACGCGACTTCCTCGTGTCCCGTCGGGCCCGCCTGCGTCCCGAGGATGTGGGACTGGCCGAGCAGGGCCCTCGCCGGGTGGCGGGCCTGCGACGCGAGGAGGTGGCCGCGCTCGCGGCCGTCAGCCTCGACCACTACATCCGGCTGGAACGCGGCCAGGCTTCGCGGGTGTCGGACACCGTCCTGCAGGCGGTCGCGAGCGCGCTGCGGTTGACGTCGGGCGAGCGCCGCTATCTGTTCGCCCTCGCCCGGTCCGGCGCCGCACGCGGTGCGGATGCGAAGGTCGATGCGGACGCGGGCACCGGAGTACGGCCGAGTGTGCAGTCGATCCTGGACTCCCTCGCCGACACGCCCGCCTACCTGGTCGGTCGCAACGGCCTGTTGCTGGCCTGGAATCGTCCGGCGGTCGAGGTGTTCCTCGATTTCGCCGAGATCCCCGCTCCTCGTCGCCTGATCGGCCGGCTGGTCTTCGGCGACCCACGCTCGCGGTTGTTGTACGCGGACTGGGAGGCCAAGGCCCGGGAGGTGGTGGGATTTCTGCGCACCCAGGTCGGCAATCGCCCGCACGATCCGGCGCTCGCCGCGCACATTCGGGAACTGCTCTCGATCAGTGCGGACTTCCGCCGACTCTGGTCGGCACAGGACGTTCTCGAACGCGCGCACGGCTCCTGTTGCATCCTGCACCCCACGGCGGGACCGCTGATGCTGAACTACGAGACGCTGCAACCGTTCGACACACCGGAGAAGCTGCTCGTCGTCTACGCCGCCGAGCCCGGCTCCGCCTCGGCGGCGGCAGTACGGGAGTTGTGCGCACAAACCCGAGTGGCCCAGTGATCGCGGACAGCCCTTGATCGGGATCGGCGGGCACACGCGCGGGAGTTCTGGTTTGCTGGAGGCTTCCCTGTCGGCGTGGTTGGCGGAAGGCCGTTTTACTGCTGTGGAGTTGCTCGCGATCGGTTTCGTGGCCGTGGTTGGTGGTGGCGTGCTCGTGCAGGCCGGGCGGGTCGCTCGGATGCATGAACTGGTGATCTGGCGAAGGCTGTTGCCACTGGTCCTCGCACTGCTCGGAGTGGCCACGAGCCTGCTGAGGGCGGAGGACGTCGTGCTCGTCGCCGCGTTGATCGCGTTGCCCTGCTACGTGGCCTCGGTGTTGTTCGCGCAGGCGGAGATCCACCGCGAGGACGACGAGGCCCTGCGCGGCTGATCCCCCGGCCGAAGCCGGCCCGTCACGAACCGGGCCCCGGGCCCAATCCGAGACCGAAGACCCGCCATCGCTTCGGCGTGACCACGCCCAGGCTGGTGCCCTCCCGCGACAGCGGGCGGCGCTGTTGCGCCAGACCCGCCTCGCCCAGGATGTGTCGCATCGCGAATTCCCAGCGCTCCTGCGCCCACTCGTCCTCGCGCATGGTCACCTCGCCCCACACGATGACGTGCGCGATGTCGCCGTCCCGCGCCATCGACAGGCACACGCGCGGGTCGTGCTCCAGGTTCGCCTTCTTGGTGCGGCCGGTGAGGCTGAGGTAGAGGTACTCGTCGTCGTACGCGAGCATCACGGGTGTCACGTGCGGCTCCCCTGTCGGGGTCACCGTGCCCACGTGCACCCAGTGCTCCGGATCGCCGAGCATCGCGTCCAGAGCCGTCCTCAGTTCGGGGTCGATCATGGAGGATCCGCCTTTCGCAGCACAGGGGCCTCATGGCCACCGTACTGCGCCCGTCGCCCCACCGGTCACGCGATTACCGCCCACCGGATGGCAGGAAACCATCCGGCGGTTGTACGAATACATCCGGAAGTCGTTCGAGTACGTCCGGAAGTCGTTCGAATATGCCTAGAAGTCGTCCGGATACGGCGCCGACAACACCTCGGCCCCGGCCGGCTCCGGCGTGGTGTAGCCCGGCAGCAGCTCGGACAAAAGCGCCCGCACCGCGTTCGTGTCGTTCACCGCCGCCGCGTCGTACAGCTCCGGCAGCCGCACCACCGCGTCCAACGCCTGCCCTGGCGGCACGGTCGCCTGGATCCGCCGATGTTCGGTGGGCAGGCGTTCCTCGGCGGACGAGAACAGTGCCTCGTTGAGCTTCTCGCCCGGCCGCAGGCCGGTGAAGCGGATCGGCACGTTCGGCAGGTTCACCTGTTCGGCGAACTTGTGCACCAAGTCCACGATCCGCACCGGCTCGCCCATGTCGAGCACGAAGATCTCGCCGCCCTGGGCCATCCTCCCTGCCTCCAGGACCAGCCCCACGGCCTCCTCGATGGTCATGAAGAACCGGGTGACGTCCGGGTGGGTGACGGTGACCGGGCCGCCCGCGCGCAGCTGTTCGGCCAGTACGGACAGCAGCGAGCCGCGGCTGCCCAGCACGTTGCCGAACCGGACACCGGCGAACACCCCCGGCGCCTGCGTGTTCGCCTGCACGATCAACTCGGCCAGCCGCTTGGTCGCGCCGAGCACCGAGACCGGGTCGGCCGCCTTGTCCGTGGAGATCAGCACGAAACGCTCGACCCCCACATCGAGCGCGGCCCGAACCAGGTTCTCGGTGCCCAGCACGTTGGACTTGACCGCCTCGCACGGATGCCGTTCGAGCAACGGCAGGTGTTTGTGCGCGGCGGCGTGGAAGACCACCTCCGGCTTGAGGTCGTGGAAGAGCTGTTCGATCCGCGGCCGATCCCGGATGTCCGCGATGACCAGCGTCTCGTCGTCGAGCAACGCCTCGCCCCACACGTCGAGTTGGAGACGATGCAGGTTGGATTCGTCATGGTCGAGCATGTACATCCGGCTCGGCCCGAAGCCGTAGACCTGCCGGCACAACTCACTGCCGATCGACCCGCCCGCGCCGGTGATCAGCACCCGGCGGCCCGCGATCACCTCGCGCACCGACGCCGAGACCACGTGCAGTTCCTGCCGCCCGATCAGTCGGTTGACGTCGAGCATGCGCATGTCGCTGCCGACCACGTCGCGCCGCAACGCGACCAGGAAGGACGGCAGATACCGTACGGCGGCGCCGATCGCGGCGGCGCCGGCGGCCACTTTGCGAAACTCCTCGTGCGGCAGCCCCGGGATGGCCAGCACGACCACCTCGATGCCATGCTCCAGTGCCACATCGGTCAGGGCGGCAAGACCGCCCAGGACCGGAAGCAGATGTTGTGGGTTGTCCGCGTCGGCGACCCGGATCCCGTCCTTGTCGGGGTCGTCGTCGAGAAATCCGATCGGGCACAACCCGAAATCGGGTGTCCGCAACAGATCTCGCGCCAACGCGCTGCCAGCCGACCCGGCCCCCACGACCAGGGTCCGCAGACCCGCTCCCGAACTCTCCGTCGCTGCTGAACTCCGACCCATCAAGCCCCCCTTGGTCAGGTGCAGCGTGATCGGCATGGATCGTGCACCGACCACACGCGGCACCGACACACCGATACGGGTGAGCGCCCCCATCGCACCACGCCCACCCCGGCGGTCGTACGCGACTGCCCCAATTACCCCCACGACCCCGGTGGTCCCACAGTCGCCCCGTCACTTGTGGCCCAGGCGTATCGCTCGGACCAACAGCCGCGCAGGCAACCACCGGCACTCGGGATTCAGCGTAAGGCCCACCTTCGGCCCCCGTCGCGGTTTTGCCCAAACACCCGCAACTTCGCCTTTTCCGTGTCCACAAAGGATCACCGGGTAATCGTCGAGGCTTTCCCGGCCCGTTTCCCGGCCGTCATCGCGCCATGCCCGCCCACCACACACCCCGAGGTGGGCACGTGTCGAGTCCCCCGAGCAACCTCGAACGCCCGGCCGGAGCCGGGCAACACCACGAGCATCGCCGCGGCAACACCACGCGGCACCACGGATCATCACCGCGATACGACGAATCGGCCCCACTCGCGAAGATCGCGAATGGAGCCGATTCCGAATCCCTGCCGGATCAACGGTGTCCGACCGCGCTCACCCGGAGCAGTCGCCGCCCCGCCCGATTGCGGTCACGCGGTCACCCGTCAGTCCACCACCGGCGGAGCCGACGTCCGGTTGCCCGTCCACGTCTCCTCCTCCTCGTGCAGGTAGTCCGCGCGCTGCCGCCGGTTGCGCTCGTCGCGACCGCCGCCCGCGCCCATCCCACCGCCGCCGCGCATGCCCGCGCCGCGCGCACCGCCGACCTGGCTGCCCGCGCCCGCTCCGGGCCGACCGGCCAGGCCGCTGCCGCCGGAGGAGAACTGGCCCGAGGCGCCCGCGGTACGCGGGGTGCCGCCGACCACGCCACCGCTCTGCCCGGTGAACCGCCGGCCGCCGGCGCCGCCACGCGGGCCGGTGCCGGGGGGGTTGTTCTGGCCGGTGCCGCCGCCGGTCGGGCCGCGCCCGGTCGGCTTGCCTCCGGTGAGACCCTCGGTGTTCGAGGTCATGTTGGGACCGCGCCCGTTGTTCAGCGGATTCGAGGTCAACTGCGCCTTCGAACCACCGGACTTGCCGGGCGGGAAGCCACCCGTCTTGCCGCTGGGCGGGAATGCGTTGGTCTTGCCACCGGGGAACATCGGCAGTCCGTTGGGCAGCCCCTGCTGACCACCGGGGGGCGTGCCGACAGGACCCTGCCCCGGAGCGATCGGACCGGGATCGGGCAACGTCGCCGGGCCGTTCTGGAACGGGCCCGTGCCGAGCAACCCGGTGTCCTTCGGCGGCACATACCCGCCGCCGCCGGCACCGCCGGCGACCGAACCGACGCCGCCCGGACCGACCGAGCCGTCGACCTGGTTCGTGCCGCCGTCGCCCGAGGGACCGTGGCCGGGGATCAGCGTGCCGCCGTCCTTGCCCACGCCGGTCTTGACCGTCGAGTAATTCGAGGTCCGACGACCGCCGTTGGTCGTCCCGCCGCCACCGCCGTGCGACACGGTCGGCAGCGCGGGCAGCGGCGGGAAGTCGACCGCCGGCGCCTTGGCCAACGTCTCGGTGGTCACCGTGTAGGTGCTGCTCAGGCTTTCCATCCGGCGGATGGCTTCCTGACGCGCCTTCTCCAGCTCGGTCTTGGCGGAGGCCACCATCGCCTTCTTGTCCGGGGTGTCCCCCGGCTGGCAGACCAGCCGCTTGTCGCCGTTGCTGTCCACGATCATCTTGGCGTTCGCCGGCACCTCCGGCATGGTCAGCAGCGCGAAGCTCAGCTCGCTGCCCGCGTGGTCCATCGCGGTGCCGACCGCGCCCGAGTGCTGGGCGAACTTACGGGTCGCGACCATGACCTTGCCGGTCCACTCGCGAAAGCTCTCCGCCGACTTGCCGGTCCACTCGAGACGACTGATCCGCGTCTCCAGCGCCGTCGTCAGCGTCTCCAGCGTCTCCTTGGCATCGAGCAACGCCTTACCCGATGCCGTCAGTTCGGCAGGTCGTGCGCCGTCGATCATGCCCTTCAGCGCTTCGTGCGAAAAGTCCTCGAAGTTGGTGGGTCCGCTTCCCCACCCGCCGCCACCGCCACCGCCATCCAGCATGTCGTCACCCCGTCCCCGTAGTTCCCGTCACGTCGAATCTCGAGCCGCTCAGGGCTTCTTCGCCGGCGGTGCGGGAGCCGGCACGTTGTTCGCGTAGTCCTCTTGCAGTGACTTGTACTTGGCGGTGAACTCCGCCTCGTTGCCCTCGTACGTGCCCTGCACGTACTGGATGGTCATCTGCATCGCCTCGATCTGGCGCTTGAGCTGGGTCGACAGGTCGATCAGCTCCGAACGCACGTCGACGTACGCCGACCACAGCCTGATCGCTTCCCCGAAGTTGCCCGAGGCGTCGAGTTCGACGCGGTTGTCGACCAGCTTGTGCGGAGCCGCCGTGGACGCGTCGAGGTCGTCCAGAGCACGCTGGACGTCCTTCTGGAACTGCCGCATCGATTCCAGCCCGGCGGACATCGCCTGCATGTCCGACGCGGAGACCCCCGTGGGTCCGCCGTCCCCGATATCCGCTATGAGCATCTGCCACACTCCCCCGTGCGTGGAGCCGATACCTCACCCCGTCACCACGCAGCTAGTTACCAACGCGCCGCACGTTGCCCCGTTTGCCGAGGCGGCGCATCGCGGCACACCCGTATCAGTGTCCCCAGACTACATAGCCGATGTGACCGATGGGTACGGGGTAACCCTCGGATCGGCCCTGCTCCGGGTATCGATCGGATGAACCATCGCGGCCCGCATCACCCGAAACATCGGCTCGTTGAAGCCGCCTCCGGCCGCCGCCAAGGCCGCGGCCCGCGCTACTCGGTCTCCTCCGCGAGTTCGAGCCAGCGCATCTCCAACTCGTCCCGCTCGTCCCGGATCGCGCGCAGTTCGGCGTCCAGCGTGGAGACCTTGTCGAAGTCGGTGGCGTGCTCGGCCAGGCCGTCGTGCACCTTCTTCTCCCGATCCGCCAGCTTGGACAACTGCCGCTCCACCCGCTGGAGTTCCTTCTTCGCCGCTCGGGTGTCGCCGCCACCGCGCCGGGTCGGCGCGGCGGTTGCCCCCGCCTCGACCGCGTCCCGGCGACGCTTGAGGTATTCCTCGATGCCGCCCGGCAACATCCGCAACGTGCGGTCGCCCAGCAGCGCGAGCACGGTGTCCGTGGTGCGCTCGATGAAGTACCGGTCGTGGCTGACGATCACCAGCGAACCGGGCCAACCGTCCAGCAGGTCCTCGAGCTGGGTCAGCGTCTCGATGTCCAGGTCGTTGGTCGGTTCGTCCATGAACAGCACGTTCGGCTCGTCCATCAACAACCGCAACAACTGGAGCCGGCGCCGCTCGCCACCCGACAGGTCGGAGACCGGCGTCCACTGCTTCTCGCCGGTGAAGCCGAACTGCTCGCACAGTTGACCGGCCGTCATCTCCTTGCCCTTGCCGATCTCGACCCGCTCGCGGATCTGCGACACCGCCTCCAGGACCCGCAGCGTGGCCGGGAGTTCGGCGACCTCCTGGGAGAGGTAGGCGAGCTTGACGGTACGACCGACCACGACCTTGCCGGCGGCCGGCTGCTTCTCCTCGTACGCCGCGTCCTTGAGCGCGCGCAGCAGCGAGGTCTTGCCCGCGCCGTTGACCCCGACCAGGCCGATCCGGTCGCCCGGGCCCAGGTTCCAGGTCAGGTGCTCCAGCAGCGTCTTGGGGCCCGCCTCGATCCGCACGTCGAGCAGTTCGAAGACGGTCTTGCCCAGCCGCGCGTTGGCGAAGCCGCGCAGCGCCTGGGTGTCGCGCGGCGGCGGCTCGTCCGCGATCAGCTCGTTCGCCGCCTCGATCCGGAACTTGGGCTTGGAGGTACGTGCGGGCGCGCCGCGCCGCAACCAGGCCAGCTCCTTGCGGACCAGGTTCTGCCGCTTGGTCTCCTCGGTGCTCGCGATCCGCTCGCGCTCGGCCCGGGCCAGCACGTACGCCGAGTAGCCGCCCTCGTAGTCGTGCACCCTGCCGCCCTGCACGTCCCACGTGCGGGTGCAGACCTCGTCCAGGAACCAGCGGTCGTGGGTGACCACGACCAGCGCGGAACGCCGGGTCTTGAGATGGCCGGCCAGCCACGCGATGCCCTCGACGTCGAGGTGGTTGGTCGGCTCGTCCAGGATGATCAGGTCGTGCTCTTCGATCAGCAGCTTCGCCAGCGCGATCCGGCGTCGCTCACCGCCCGACAAGGGGCCGATGACCGAGTCGATGCCGCTCTCGAAGCCCGGCATGGCCAGCCCGCCGAACAGCCCGGTCAGCACGTCGCGGATGCGCGCGTCGCCCGCCCACTCGTGCTCCGGACGGTCCCCGACGATCTCCTGGCGCACGGTCGCCGCCGGATCGAGGTCGTCCTGCTGGCTCAGGATGCCCAGGCTGAGCCCACCCACGTGGGTGACCCGGCCGGAATCGACCGGCTCGCGCTGGGCCATCACCCGGATCAGCGTGGTCTTGCCGTCCCCGTTGCGGCCCACGACCCCGATCCGGTCGCCTTCGGCGACGCCGAGGGACACCTCGTCGAGCAGGGTGCGCATGACATACGCCTTGCCGACTGACTCAAGATTGACCAGGTTCGCCATCAGACCGAACCGCCATACCGCAACGCTCGCATTCGACCAACTCTAACGGTCCGCGCTACACCGTGTTCTCGCGCTCCACCGGAACGACCCGACGCGGCAACACCCGGGCCCCGGGCACCGCGCCGAACGCCACCCGCGCGGCCCGGCAGGTGCCCGATTCGATCAGCCGCTCGGCCACCACCTGCGCGGTATCGCGGTCCGGCGCCAGAAACGCGCACGTGGGCCCGGACCCGGACACCAACGAGCCGACCGCCCCCGCGGCCATCCCCGCGGCCAGCGTCGCGGCCAGTGCGGGCCGCAGCGACAGGGCCGCCGGTTGCAGGTCGTTGACCAGGCCGGCGCCCAGCGCGTACGCGTCGCCGGCGCGCAATGCGGCGATCAGCTCCTCACGCGGCGCGGGCCGCTCGACCCGCACGCCCGCCACCTCGCGCAACCGGTCGCACTCGCCGTACACGGCCGGCGTGGAGAGCCCACCGTCGGCCAGCGCGAACACCCAGTGGAACCGCGCCGTGGTCGGCACCGAGGCCAGTCGCTCGCCGCGCCCGGTGCCGATCGCGGTACCGCCCAGGTCGGAGAACGGCACATCGCTGCCCAACTCCGCGCCCAACCGGCGCAACATCTCCCGAGGTGTGTCGCCGCGCCACAACGTGTCGCACGCGAGCAGCGTCGCCGCCGCGTCCGCACTGCCGCCCGCCATCCCGCCCGCGACCGGAATGCCCTTGCGAATGTGGATCCGCACGTTCGGCTCACGACCGAGCCGGTCGGCCAGCAGGATCGCCGCGCGCGCGGCCAGGTTGCCGTGGTCCAGCGGGACCTCGTCGATGTCCTCGCCCTCGCAGGTCAGGCTCAGCCGATCCGCGGGCGTGACGGTGACCTCGTCGTACAGGGACACGGCGTGGAAGACGCTGACCAGCTCGTGGAAGCCGTCCGGCCGCACCCCACCGACCGCGAGCTGCAGATTGACCTTCGCGGGAACACTGACGGTGACGGAAGACACGGCGCGTGGAACTCCTTCGTGGCCCTGCCAGGCCTCTTCGGACGGGTGCCGTGCGAACTCCCCGGCACCGTCGCCGATGGTATCGACGGCGGCAGCGTCCCCTCCGTCGCGGGTCAGTCGCGGGGCTCGTTCGGGCGATCGCCGGGCTCGTTCGGCGCGGCCTCGGCGGCTTCGCCCGGCGAGGTGCGACCGGTCGGGTCGGGGCGGTGCTCGGCGATCCTGGCGAACGCCTCGACACCCAGTGCCTCGCCGCGCGTGCGCGGATCGATCCCGGCCGCGCGCAGCGCCTGCTCGGCACCCGCGGGGGAGCCGGCCCACCCCGCCAGGGCCGCCCGCAGCGTCTTGCGGCGCTGGGCGAACGCGGCGTCCACGACGGCGAACACCTCCTGGCGGGTCGCCGTGGTCTTCGGCGGCTCGCGGCGCACGAACGAAACCAGGCCCGAGTCGACGTTGGGCGCCGGCCAGAACACATTGCGCCCGATCGCACCCGCGCGCTTGACGTCGGCGTACCACGCGGCCTTGACCGACGGCACGCCGTAGACCTTGCCACCGGGCGTCGCGGCGAGCCGGTCGGCCACCTCGGACTGCACCATCACCAGGAGCCGGTCCAACGACGGGAAGGTCTGCAACATGTGCAGCAGCACCGGCACGGACACGTTGTACGGCAGGTTCGCCACCAGCGCGGTGGGCGCCGGGCCGGGCAACTCGGTCACCGTCATCGCGTCCGCGTGCACGAGGGCGAAGTCGGCCGCCCGTTCGGGCATCCGGGCCGCGATGGTGGTCGGCAGGTGCCGGGCGAGCACCGGGTCGATCTCGATCGCGACCACGCGGGCGGCACTCTCCAGGAGGGCCAGGGTCAACGAACCGAGTCCGGGGCCGATCTCGACGACGACGTCCTCGGGCCGCACACCGGCGGTGCGCACGATGCGCCGCACCGTGTTGGCGTCGATCACGAAGTTCTGGCCGAGCTGCTTGGTCGGGCGTACACCCAGGGCCTCGGCGAGCGCACGGATGTCCGCGGCACCGAGCAGTCCCGGTCCCGCGGGAAGATCACTCACGAGTAGAGCCTACTGCCGCACAGCGGCCACGGACTCGACCCGCGCTGGACGAACATGAGCTTTGCCCGATATGTCTGTTCCGATGCCGGTGCCTGACTCGCCACCCCGGTACCGCCCATCGACTGCCAGGTCTGCGCGTCGAACTGGTAGAGCCCGTGATAGGTCCCCGAGGCGTCCACCACGTTGGCCCGGCCGCCCGACTCGCACTGCGCGAGCGCGCCCCAGTTGAGCTGGTCCGCCCCGGCCACCGAGTTGGGCATCTCCTTGGTACCGATCTTGATGAGCTGGTTGACCGGCTCCTTGACCACCTTCTCGGAGACCTTGCGCGGCTCCTGCCGGACCCCGTTGATCGTCTCGTACGAGTAGGTGATCTGACGCAGGCCGGTCTCACCCTTGGTGACGACCGTGTCGGTCCCCTTGTACTGGGTCGGGTCGTCCTGCTTCGTGGTCTTGAACGGGATCTTCTCGTCCTTGGTCACCGTGCTGCCGGTGACCCGCAGGATCGAGACGGTCTGCCCCTGCTGGGGGTAGGAGTCGGTCGGCGTGTCCACCCGGTCCTGCGGCCCTATCGAGATCCCGGCCTGCTCCAGCGCGGCCTGCACGGTCTGCGCGTTGGTCCGCAGCGGGATCGTCTTGCCGTCCACCAGGAAGGTGATCGCCCGCTCGGTGCGCACGTCCAGGTTGAGCCCCTGCCGACCGATCGGCAGATCCCGGGAGACCGACAGGTACGCGCCGTCCGCCCGCACGCCGACCTGCTCCAGCGCCTCGGCCACCGACTTCGCGGTCACCCAGACCTGCTGGGGTCGGCCGTCGACGGTCATCGTCAGCAGTCGGCCGTAGCGCACCGCGACCCGGTCGCCGTCCTCCAGGCTCGCCTTGCGCCCGGGCGCGACGATGTCGTGCTCGCCGACCTTGATCTCCTGACGGCCGAGCAGCCCGGAGACGTCCGAGGCGAAGGTGTGCACGGTGCGCTCCTCGCCGTCCACGACGAGCGTCACCGTCTTGTCGTAGGCGACGAAGGCCGTGGTGCCGCCGACCAGGACGGCGACCACGAGGGCCTGGGGAACAAGGGTGCGCAGCGAGGGTCCGGGGCGACTGCCGCCCCGACCCGCCCGGGCGGTGTTGCGCCTGCGGGCGGAGCCGGCGGAACGACTCAACGGTGCTCCTGGGGGATTCCGAGGGGGCTGGTCCGGGGGTGTTCTCCGGAGGCCGGGCCGCTGTTCCACCCGACGAGCATCGGACTGTACACGGGCGCGGACCGGGCGCCGCCCGTCCCCCGGTCGTCCGGGGGACGGGCGGTCGCGGCGAGCAACTACGCGGGGGCGAAGGTACGTTCGGCGTTGGCCGCGAGCGCGGCGGCCAATTCGTCCTCGGTCAGGCCCTTGACCTCGGCCATCGCGCGCACGGTGATCGGCACCAGGTAGGGCGCGTTCGGCCGACCGCGGAAGGGCACCGGGGTCAGGAACGGCGCGTCGGTCTCGACCAGGAGCAGGTCGATCGGCGCGACCACGAGCGCGTCCCGCAGTGGTTGCGCGCTCGGGTAGGTCACGTTGCCCGCGAAGGACATCACATAGCCGAGTTCGGCGCAGGTCTTCGCCATCTCCGCGTCACCCGAGAAGCAGTGGAAGACCACCCGTTCCGGTGCGCCCTCCTCGGCCAGGATCCGCAACACGTCCGCGTGCGCCTCGCGGTCGTGGATCACCAGCGGCTTGCGGTGCCGCTTGGCGATCTCGATGTGCCTGCGGAAGGACTCCTGCTGCGTGGCCACGCCCTCGTCGCCGGTGCGGAAGTAGTCCAACCCGGTCTCGCCGACCCCGCGCACGTGCGGCAACGCGGCCAGCCGATCGATCTCGGCGATCGCCGCGTCCAGGGCCTCGGCACCCCCGGGCGCCCGACGCTGCCCGGACCAGCCGTCCGGGTCGCCGAGCACAATCCGCGGCGCCTCGTTCGGATGCAGTGCCACCGTCGCGTGCACCCGCTCGTGGGCGGCGGCGGTCTCGGCCGCCCACACCGAGGACGGCACGTCGATGCCCACCTGGACCAGCGTGTCGACGCCGACCGCGGCGGCGGCCGACAATGCCTCGGCCGGCGTCGTCTCCTGCAGGTCCAGGTGCGTGTGGGCGTCCCACACCGGCACCCGCAGTGGCTCGGGCGCGGGCGGCGCACTGGTGTCGCGGGCTCCGCCGTCCCGGCGCTTGCGCTTGCTCAAGGGTCAGGCGTCCTTCTTCTCTTCGAGGCGCGGGAACAGGATCGCGCCCTTGGTGACCGTCGCCCCGGCCGGCAACTGCCCCCAGCGGCCCGCGTCCTGCACGTGCTGCGCGGCCAGCGGGCCCAGCTCCGGCTCGGCGCCGAGCGAGTCCCACAACTTCTGCGCGGTCGCCGGCATCACCGGGTTGAGCAGCACGGCGAGCGCGCGCAGCGACTCGGCCGAGGTGTACAGGATCGTGGCCAGCCGCGCCCGCCCCTCGGGGCTGTCGTCCTTGGCCACCTTCCACGGCTCCTGCTCGGTGATGTAGCCGTTGACCAGCTTCACGTAGCCGAACACCGCGTCCAGACCGGCCTGGAAGTCCAGCGCCCGGACCCGGTCGTCGGCGAGCGACACGGTCTCGATCAGCGCGCTGTGCAGGGCGCCCTCGGCGTCCCCGTCGGCGGTGGAGGCGGGCAGCGTGCCGTCGAAGTACTTGCCGACCATGGCCGCCACGCGCGAGGCGAGGTTGCCGAAGTCGTTGGCCAGCTCCGAGGTGTAGCGCGCGGAGAAGTCCTCCCACGAGAAGGACCCGTCCTGGCCGAACTGGATCGCCCGCAGGAAGTAGTAGCGGTAGGCGTCCACCCCGAAGTGGTCGGTGAGTTGCTGCGGCGAGATGCCGGTCAGGTTCGACTTGCTCATCTTCTCGCCGCCGACCATCAGCCAGCCGTTCGCGAACACCCGGCCGGGCACCGGCAGGCTGTTGGCCATCAGCATCGCGGGCCAGATCACCGCGTGGAAGCGCAGGATGTCCTTGCCGACCAGGTGCACATCCGCCGGGAAGGTGCTCTCGAACTTCGCCTCGTCCGCGCCGTAGCCGACCGCGGTGGCGTAGTTGAGGAGCGCGTCGATCCACACGTAGATGACGTGCTTGGGGTCCCACGGAACCGGGATGCCCCAGTCGAACGTGGACCGCGAGATGGACAGGTCCTGCAGGCCCTGCCGGACGAACTGGAGCACCTCGTTGCGGGCCGAGGCCGGCTGGATGAAGTCCGGGTTGGCCTCGTAGAACTCCAGCAGGCGGGGGCCGTACTCGGAGAGCTTGAAGAAGTAGTTCTCCTCCTTGAGCATCTCCACCGGGCGCTTGTGGATCGGGCACAACTTCTGCCCGTCCTCGCCGTCGAGCAGGTCGCCCGGCGCCTTGTACTCCTCGCACGCCACGCAGTACGGGCCCTCGTAGCCGCCCTTGTAGATCTCGTCCTTGTCGAACAGGTCCTGGACGAACTCCTGGACCCGGTCGGTGTGCCGCTTCTCGGTGGTGCGGATGAAGTCGTCGTTGGCGATCTCCAAGTGCTCCCAGAGGGGCTTCCACGCCTCCGTGACCAGCTTGTCGCACCACTCCTGCGGAGTGACGCCGTTCGCCTCGGCCGTGCGCATGATCTTCTGACCGTGCTCGTCCGTGCCGGTGAGGAACCACACCTTCTCGCCGCGCTGGCGGTGCCAGCGGGTGAGCACGTCGCCTGCGACGGTCGTATAGGCGTGGCCCAGGTGCGGGGCGTCATTTACGTAGTAAATGGGCGTTGTGACATAGAACGCCTTCTCGCGCTCGCCCGCAGTGATGTCAGTGGTTCCAGTGGCCGCCATACCCGGAATCCTACGGCCGGCGTGACGGCGCCCGCCCCCGAGTATCGGCGGGGGCGGGCGACGACGGGCGTGCGGCCCGGAGCGGGCTCAGGCGGAGCGGTGCAGCGACGGCAGGTGCCACCGCGAGGCCCCGCGCGGGGCGGGCACCTCGGCCGCCTTGTCGGCCTTCGCGACCTTGACCGGCTTGACCGGCTTGACCGCCTTGGTGGGCCCGACCCCGGAGCCGCGGGTCACCGAGGTGACCCGGCCGGCCGGGAGTATGCGCAGGCGGGTGCCCTCGCAGTGCTCGCAGGCGGGCTTGGTGAACGGGGACGGGACCAACGCCCCCTCCGAGTAGTAGCGGCAAAGTCGCGAACCGTGCAGATCGGTCGCGTGGTGAATCTCGTAGTCGCGCTCCCACCCTCGACCACACGACAAACAAACGAAGGCGTAGGACTCGTGCACCACCGTCGGGTTCTCCATGACGACCTCCTCACACGGGCGCGCCCACCGACTGGTTCAGGGGGCTTCCCGTGACCGGTATCCATGGAATGCCCGAACGGGGCCTTCCGTATCGGCACATACGGTTCCTTGACGGGCGCCAACACGGAATATGGATAACCGGAAAGACTCATCACCCAATCGAGTGCAGTGCCGTACCTGCCCGTTGCGTGCGCTTGACCGTCCGTCCACCTCGATCCGCGCGGGCCCGAATCGACGCGAACACGCTGCGTCGCAGCCCTCGCACGCAGCGTCCCCAAACCGCCTCCACGCGTGGCGGGTCAGCCCTTCTTGGCCGCGACCACCGCGTCGAACACCACCCGCTTGGGCACGCCGACCTCCGCGGCCACCGCCGCGATGGCCTCCTTGCGCGGTTGGCCGGCGGCCTCGCGCCCGGCCACCCGCTCGACCAGCTCGGCCGGGCCGATCTTCGAGGGGTCGGCGGGCGGCGCGCCGGCGACCACGACGGTGATCTCGCCCCGCACCCCCGGCTTCGCCCACTCGGCGAGCTCGGCCAGGGTGTCCCGGCGGACCTCCTCGTAGGTCTTGGTGAGCTCGCGACACACCGCGCCGCGGCGGTCGGCGCCCAACGCCTCGGCCATCGCGGCGAGCGACTCGGCGAGCCGGTGCGGCGCCTCGAAGAAGACCATCGTGCGCGGCTCGGCGGCGAGCTCGGCCAGCCGCCGCCCGCGCTCGCCCGCCTTGCGCGGCAGGAACCCCTCGAAGCAGAACCGGTCCACCGGCAGACCGGACAACGCGAGCGCGGTCAGCACCGCGGAGGGTCCGGGTACGGCGGTCACCCGGATGTCCTCGGCCACCGCCGCCTCCACCAGCCGGTAGCCCGGGTCGGACACCGACGGCATGCCGGCGTCGGTGACCAGCAACACCCGCTTGCCCTCGCGCAGCGCCTGGACCAGTTCCGGCGTGCGCGCCGCCTCGTTGCCCTCGAAGTACGACACGACGCGCCCGGGCACCTCCACACCGAGCGCGCCGGCCAGTCTGCGCAGCCTGCGGGTGTCCTCGGCGGCCACCACCTGGGCCGTGCCGAGTTCGACGGCGAGCCGCGCGGGCGCGTCGTTCACGTCACCGATGGGGGTGCCGGCCAGTACGAGTACGCCGCCCTGAGTGCTCTGCTCTTCGTGTTCCACTGCGCCATCCTCCCCTTTGCCGCGCCCCGGTCGGTCCGCGCGTCAATACGATGCACGGGTGACGAGTGACGTGGCGACCGATCAGCCGACCCGAAAGCACCCCCCGGAGGGGGCAGCGGAGTCCCCCGGCAGCTCCGGGCCCGCACGTCCGGAGCCGCGCGGGTGGGCCTGGTCGCTGGCTCGGTTCGGGTATCGGGATCGGCCGCCGACGTCGTTGCGCGAGCGGTTGGTGCCC
>NZ_JBHZAV010000101.1:0-34270 GCF_042754445.1 Embleya sp. NPDC059213 | reverse complement strand
CCAGCGCCTGCTGGCGCTGGACGGCCCGCTGGGACTGCTCTCCGAACTGGTCACGGACCGGCTCGGCCACCTGCCCCCGGGCGCACTGCGCCCCTCCGACCTGGACACTCTGCTGGTCACGGAACGGGTCTTCGGCCCACTGGGCGCCGCCATCCAAGCCGGCGTGTTCATCGTGCTGGCCACCCACCCCGACCTGAGGACCGAGGACGACCGTCTCGACGCCGCCGAGGCCGCCCTCGACGACGGCGTCGATCCCCACGACCCACGCGTCGAAGAAATCGCCGTACAGCGATGCGCCCAACAAATGGCCCTGGAGCAGGCCATCGAGGCAGCCGGGCTGGATGCGGCCGAGGAGGAACTCTTCGAGATCTACGACGCCGATCTGAAAGGGCAGGAGGACACAAGGATGAGCCCCCTCGAAGCGATCACCAAAATGCCCTACGACTTCTCTCCGGCCCGGATGCGCTGTATGGAACTCACGGCACGACTCCTCGCCGACGCCCAATCCGCGGAAGAGTTGCCACACCCCGGAATATGACGCAGAGCCGGCGGGCACGGCCGGGGCCGCCAAATTTGCGGTGCGCGGCCCCGGCTCGTCGTTGTCGTCGTGGTCAGCGTTCCTCGCGGAAGAGCACGTGCTTTCCGGCCGTCGGGTCGTACTTGCGCAGGGTCATCCGGTCCGGATCGTTGCGCCGGTTCTTTCTGGTCACATAGGTGAAACCGGTCCCGGCCGTGGACCGAAGCTTCACGATCGGACGAAGCTCGCTGCGAGCCATGCACGCCTCCCGAAGTTTCGAAGTCTGCCCCGATGGCTGCTTCAAGGCGCTCGGATGCCCGGATATTCCACGGCGCCCCCGGCCCGGTCGGGCAAGGAAACTCTCGGCGCCGGTGGGGGCGGCGGTGGGATGCTGGCCGGGTGAATCGATCGGATGTGCTGCTTCAGATCCCCGCCGAGTTGCAACAGTTCCTGCCGCCGAGGCTGCGGGGGATGCCGGTGAGCATTCCCGCCGACGGTGATTCGACGATCGGGCATCTGGTGGAATCGGCGGGACCGCCGCTGCCCGAGGTCGGCGCGCTGCTGGTGGACGGCCGGGAGGTCGGGCCGGGCCACCGGCCGGTGGGCGGCGAGGTGGTGGACGTGTTGCCGATTCGGCGTCCGCAGGCCATCCCGGAGTTCGCCGACACGCCGCCGCGCTTCCTGCTCGACGTGCACCTGGGCGCGTTGGCCCGGCGGATGCGCCTGGTCGGGATCGACACCGCGTATCACAACGACTGCGACGACCCGACCCTGGTGATCCAGGCCAACGCCGAACGCCGGGTGTTGCTCACCCAGGACCGCGGCCTGCTTCGGCGCAAGAACCTGTGGTTCGGCGCATACGTCTACGGGATCCGTGCCGACGGCCAACTCGACGACCTGCTCCGCCGGTTCGCGCTGCCGCTCGCGCCTTGGACGCGCTGTACGGCGTGCAACGGCGAGCTGCGCGCGGCGACGCGCGAGGAGGTCGAGTCGGAGATCGAGGCGGGCACGTTGGACAAGGTGGACGCGTTCGCCCGGTGCCGTGCGTGCGACCGGGTCTACTGGCATGGCGCGCACGGCGGCCACCTGGACGAGATCGTGGAGGCGGCCCGACGTACGGTCGCGAGCATCGGCTGACGGCCGCGGTCGGGGCATCGACGCTCGCGCCGGCAGGCGCTGCCACGACGCACGGAACCCGCCGTTCGTCGGCGGGCCGCCGGGTCGGGCGCGGTACGGCGGCATCCGCCGCACCCGACCGCCCGCTCCGGCGGCACACCCGAGGCCGACGGGGTGTTCGCGACGCCGACGGCCCGACCCGGCCCGGGCTCAGCGCACCCGGCCCCGCGCCCGCAGCGGCACCGACGGCAACGCGGGCGCGTCCATGCGCGGAGCGTCGTAGCCGGTCACGGTGCCGAAGTCGGTCGCGTCCACCCACGCCGTGCGCGCGGCCGTGATCTCCTCGCCCGTGCGCGCCACGAAGTTCCACCACATCACGATCTCCTCGGCGAACGGCTCGCCGCCGAGCAACATCAGATCGGCCCCGTTCGCCGACCGGATCGACAACGAGGTCCGCCCACAGCCCAGATACAGCAGCCCGCCGGGAGCCAGCGGCACGCCGTCCACCTCGGCCTCGCCCGACATCGACAGCACCGCGTACTCGAAGTCCGGCTCCAGCGGAGGCCGGGCCTGCGCGCCCGGCGCCAGGGTCAGATCCGCGCCGACGAGCGGGCTGTAGGTGGTGCCCGGCGAGGTGGCCCCGTCCAGCGTGCCCATGATCACGGTCGCGGTCAGGCCGCCGCCGCTGACCACCGGCAGGTCGGCGTGGTGCTCGAAGTGCGGGTCAACGTGCCGATGCGCGTCCGGCAGCGCGACCCACAACTGGGCGCCGTGCAACAACCGGGCGTGCTCGCGCGGCGACTCCTCGGAGTGGGAGATGGCCCGACCCGAGGTCATCAGACCCAGCTCGCCGGGTCGTACGGTGGCGAGGCTGCCCAGGCTGTCGCGGTGCAGCACGCTGCCCTCGCGCAGCCAGCTCACCGTCTGGAGTCCCAGGTGCGGATGCGGCGGCACCTGCATGCCGGGCTCGTCCGCGATGTCGTCCGGCCCGTAGTGGTCCACGAAGCACCACGCGCCGATCATCCGTCGACCCAGGCTCGGCAACAACCGGCGGACCATGGTGCTCTCGCCGAGCCGCACATCGCGCGACTTCAGCAACTCGTGGACGGGTTCGCCGGGCACGTCGGCCCGGCCGCCGCACGTGGTCAGGGCCGGGTGGGTATCGAGGTTGCTCATGGCGCCAACGGTACGCGGGCCGGGAAGGCTCGTATTCGGCCCTGCGCGGCCCCCGGTTCGGGGGTGCGCTCTAGGATCGGCAGGGCTCCGGGGGCGGTGGGCACGGATGATCCCGCGCATGTCGTCGGGGCTTTCACTTTTCCGGCCCGGAGGGAAGACACGCGTGCGGCTCGGCTTCCTCACCCATGTGGCCGGCGCCGGCGACGCCCGTTCGGTCTATCGCCGGACCATCGAACTCGCGGTCGCCGCAGAGGAGTTCGGCTACGACTCGTTCTGGGTCGCGCAGCACCACCTGGGGGCGCAGGGGGCGTTGTCGCCCTCGCCGTTCGTACTGCTCGCCGCGATCGCCGAACGCACCTCCCGGATCCGGCTGGGCACCGGCGTCGTGGTGGGCCCCACCGAGCACCCGATCCGCCTCGCCGAGGACGCCGCCGTACTGGACACGCTCAGCGGCGGCCGGCTCGAACTGGGCCTCGGCGCGGGCGCCGACCCGGCCACCTCGGCCCGGTTCGGGATCGCGCACGAGAGCCGCCACGCGCGCCTGCGGGAGACCGTGGACACCGTGCTCGACCTGTTGGCCGGCGCCGAACTGGTTCCGTCGGCACCCACGCTGCGGGACCGGATCTGGCTCGGGACCGGTAGTTCGGAAGGCATCGCCTGGGCGGTCGAGCGTGGCCTCGGCGTGCTCTCGGGTCGCCGGTCCAGTGGTCCCGCCGGGCCGCTGCCGGGCGACCGCGAGGCGGCGGAACACCTGGCCCGGCACACCCCGGGGCGGGTCGCGCTGTCCCGTCCGGTGTATCCGGGGGAGGCGGGTGCGTTGGCCGAGCGGCTGAATCCGTGGATCACCCGGGGTCGGGCGGCCGGCCGGTTCCCGGTCGATTTCACGCCGGCCGACTACCTGGCAATCGGCAACATGTACACGGGTGACCCGGAATCCGTGGCCCGGTCGCTGCGGGCCGACCCCGGCTACCCGCACGCCACGGATCTGCTGTGCCACACCCAGCCCGCTCGGCTGTCGCCGGCCGAACTGCTGCCCGCGATGCGCCGGACCGCGCACGAGGTTCGACCGTTGTTGGCGTAGTCGGCGTCATGGTTTCGGGTCCCGGAGCGGGCACGCGACCCTGCGGTCGTCCAGGGTCGCGCGGATGCCCTCGCTGTCGAGCCATCGGCCGAGCCGGGTGTGCAGTTCGGCGACCTGGTCGATGGTCAGGCCGACGACCGGTGTCGGGTCCAGGCACAACCTCGGCTCGGGTGGTGCGGTGGTGGGGATCAGGTCGGGGCGGTGACGGGCGAGGTCGGCCAGGAGCACTCGGCGGTGGTGTTCCTCGACGTGGGCGACGAGGGCGGGTTCGCCGCCGATCGGGTCGACCAGGATGCGCAGGAGCAGGCCGGGACCGTCGCGGACGAGGCGGGCTCGGCCCGGTCGCGGCTCGTGGGTGGGTCGCGGGCGGAGCAGGGTCTCGGCGAGTGCGGCCACCTCGGCGTCGGTCAGGTGCACGTCGGCGCGGTCGGGTTGGCCGGCCGGCGGGTACGGCCCGGGGGCGGCGCCGACGGCGAGCCGCCAGGGGCGCGGGTGGTCGACGGGCGCGAGGTGGGCGGTCCACGCGGGCAGGGTCACGGTCGCGCGGACCGCCTCGGCTTCGGTCACGAGGGGCTCCATGGCTGGTACGGGTGATGGACGTCGACGGTGGGCGGATGGTGGCGGGGCGGGTCGGTGCCGCCGTCGGGACGGCGCGGGGGAGAGCTCCTCCGATCCCTGCCGACCCGCCCCGCGTATGGCCCGGCCCGACCGCGATCAACGACCACCGGACCGGGACGATGGCCACCCGACACACACGCCGGGCGGCGGTCGGTGGCTACGGCGCGGCGTCGGCCTCGGGTGCGTCGGCCGTTGCGTCGAGCAGGTCGAGCAGGACGGATGTGTCGTCGACCAGGTGCTGAGCCTCGGCGCGGGTGAGCCGTATGACGGGGGCATGGGGATCGATGGGCCGCAGCACGACGGGCCGGTCCGATGCCGGGTCGCAGTCGACAATCAGGGCCGTGCGTTCGCGATGCCGAATCACGATGCCTCCCGTGGTCTCAGGGCTACTGGGAGTACTCATCATGGGGGGCGAAATGAGGGCTAATGCTCACAAGTTGTGTGCATCGCCTTTGTCGCGGACGTGGGTCAGATGGTTACGCCGGCCCATCGCGCGTAGCCCAGATGACTCTCGTCGTCGGCCCGCTCCAGCCGAAGCAAGGTGCCGACCGTGTCCCGGACGCGCGGATGCTTGCGGGTGTGCAACGGCGCCTTTTTCCGGGCCGCCCGAAGCGATTCCCACGCACCACTGCGGTCGCCCAGCACCAGTCGGGCATGTGCCTGGTCGATGTGGTGATGCGAGGACCGCTCCGCAGGCATGTCGGCAGGCAACACGAGTGCGCCTCCATCGCGCACCGCCGTGTCATAGTCGCCGATTTCGATCGCCGCTGCGGCGCGGTAGATGCCGACCTGAGCAGGCCCGAACGAAGTCTCGTAGAACACCGCGTCGCGTCCGAGGCGATCCCCGACCTCGGCGGCCTGATTCAGATCGGAGTGCATGGCCGAGACGTCGCCGGCTCGGGCTTGGACCATGGCCCGCTTCAGCAGGACGGCGCCGAGCAGTCCCCGAGCGTCCCGACCGTCCAGGGCCAGGAGATTCGCCTCCACCCGGGTCAGCAGCCGGCGGGCTGGGGCATACGCGCCTTCGCGCAACATCGCGCCCGCGAGCAGGTACTGCGCTGTCGCGACCAGCAGTGGGTCCTCGGACAGGCATGCCGCCCATTCGATTCGTTCCAGCGCGCTGGTGCTGAGGTCGGCGTAACCCAGTTTGTGGGCGAGGGAGTTGACCCCCCGATATACCTGAGCAACGAGGCTGTACGCCTCACGCGCGGCCAACGATCCCGACGCCTGGGCCAATGCGTACGTCGTCAATTCGGTGAGCAGGCCGGGGAGCGCCGGCGCGACCTGGGCGTAACTCGCCGCGCGCCGGTGCCGGTTGACCACATCGACCTGGGACGCGAGTTCCTCGAACTCCCGAGGCGGCAGGAGTGCCGGCACGGGATCCCGGTAGCACAACATCACGCGTCGGATCTCGGGGACGACACCGTGCACCAGTAGGTCCTCAGGGCCTGGATCGGCGTCGTACGGTTGGCCGGTCAGGCGTGAGACCTCAAGGTGCATGGCATGGCCGAGCTTGATGAGCGCGGCATGCGACGGCGGCCGGTCGCCGGTTTCGATCTTCTGGAGGTAGCTCCGCGAAATCCCCGCCTTGTCGGCGAGTTCCTGCTGTGTCAGGCGCCGGGTTCGGCGGGCGGTGATGATGCGCTGACCGACGCTGTCGTCCATGTGCCTGCTCCTTGGAGATCGTGGCCACTGGCAGCGTACGTCCGGAGCGTGTCCGGCAGACACACAATCTGTGTACATCACCACTCGGGCGCGCGGAGTTCGGGCGTGCCCGGCGCGCGGTCGCGCCACCGTTTGTGGTTGCGTCTCGACGCGTGCGCCATTCCCGCCGCGTAGGGCATTCGGAGCATTTGCCATTAATTTCAGCCGGCCGACGCAAATCATATCCACGGGTATTTTGCGCCATCGCAAGATCATCCATTGACCGCACAGTGTGCCGACGCTAGGTTGGCGCTGCGTGTCAATAAATAGACGACCTTTCCTCGAAAGAAAGTGAATCCCGATATGAGAATACGCGTGCTCGCGCTTGCTCTGGCGTCCGTTGCTACAAGCCTGGTGTTCGCGGCCGGGTCCTCGTCGGCGACCACCGCCACCGAGGCGACCAGGCCCGGGCCGATGCCCGGAACGGTCGCAGTCGCGGTCTCGGACCCCAATGTCCCGGCGGGTTTCCTCAGGGTCAAGCCGAGCAATGAGCTTCGGATCAACGCGGACAGGTGGGTGGTGATGGAGAACAAGAATGCGCCGGGTAAATGCCTGGAGATCCGCGGCGACAGTCTGGAAAATGGCGCCGGAGCCAACCTCTGGACATGCAATAATTCCGCCACGCAAAAATGGGGCGCGAGGTACATCGGCAACGATCTTTATGAATTCGGTAATATGAATTCCAGCAAATGTCTGGAAATTCGAGGCGACAGCACGGCCAACGGCGCCGAAGCCAATCAGTGGACGTGCAACGAGTCCCCCACCCAGTTGTGGATCTGGTACTGGGACAGCGTGACCAACGAGAGCTTCTTCGGCAATTCGAACTCGGCCGCCCCGAACTCCAGGTGCCTCGAAGCCCTTTCCTGGGGAACCTCCAACGGCACCTCCGTCGGGCAATGGGCGTGCCACTACGGCGCCAATCAAGCCTGGTACGTCTACGACGTCTGATCCACCGCCCTCAGGCCGCCGGACCGTTCTGGCTCAAGGCGAATGCGGTGGCCTGGAGGGCGACGGCGGCCAGGATCAGCGGAAGCGTGACCGCCGCGCGGCGACCACCCGGTCGCACCAGCGCGATCAGGGCCGTCACGAAGCTGACCGCGAACAGGCCGAAGACCCAGGGGAGTCGGTCCTCGTACCAGTCACGGCACGCCTGGTTGGCGCAGGATTCGGTGGCGCCGCCGAATCCGATCAGCACGAACAGGTCGGTCATCGCAAGCACGACGAACGCGAACAGGCCGACGACGAACACCGCCGCACGGGCGAAGCCGTCGCCGTTGCCGGCCGGGCCGGGAGGCGTGTAGGTCATGCGGGTCACGCTAGGCGGCGGGTCCGACGCGGGCATCCGTACAAGTACTCACTTGCGCATCCCACCGGCCGCCGCCCGGCGTTCGCACCGCTACAACACCACCACCAACGGCGTCCCGGTCCGCGGATGCGTCCGGATCTCCGTCTCGATGCGATAGACCCGCTCGATCGTCGGCGCCGTCAACACCTCCGCCGGCGTGCCGCTCGCCACCGGTCGGCCGTCGGCCAGCAGGCAGACCCGATCGCAGAACATCGCCGCCAGGTTGAGGTCGTGCAGCGCCACCAGCACGCTCACGCCCAGTCGACGGACCAACCGCAACAACCCGAGCTGGTGGTGGATGTCGAGATGGTTGGTCGGCTCGTCCATCACCAACAACCTCGGCTTCTGCACCAACGCCCTTGCCACCAAAGCCCGTTGCCGTTCGCCACCGGAGAGCGACGCGAACGCCCGCTCGGTCAGGCCGTCGAGTTCGAGCAATTCGACCGCCGCCGTCACGATCGCCCGGTCGCCCGCGTCGTCGGGGTCGAGCAGGCCCTTGTGCGCGGAGCGGCCCATCGCGACCACGTCCCGCACGGTCAGCGGGAAGTCGGTCGGCATGTCCTGGAGCACGGTGCCGATCCGCCGCGCGGCCCAGCGCGCCGAATGTGTCCACACGTCCTCGTCGTCCAGGAGCACCCGACCCGAGGTCGGTCGGTTCACCCGGTAGACGCTGCGCAGCAGGGTCGACTTGCCGCTGCCGTTGGGGCCGAGCAGGCCGACCACCTCGCCCGGTGCCACGGTCAACGACACCGCGTCCACCAGCTTTCGGCCGCCGACCGCGAAGCCGACCTCGTCCAGGACCAACCGCGCGGCGGAGCCGCTCATCGTGCCCCCGCTTCCCGGCGCGCGTCCCGGCGCAACAACCAGACGAAGAACGGCCCGCCGACCAGCGAAGTCACGATGCCCACCGGCAACTCCTGGGGAGCGAGCACCGTACGCGCCACCAGATCCGCGCAGATCGCGAACACCGCACCCAACAGCGCGGCGACCGGCAACGCCCGCCGGTGATCGGCCCCGACCAGCAGCCGCACCACGTGCGGCAACATCAGGCCGACGAAGCCGATCACCCCGCTGACCGCCACCACGACCCCGGTGAGCACCGCCGCGAGCAGGAACATCCCCTGCCGGAACCGCTGGACGTCCAGGCCCAGTGCGGCGGCGCTCTCCTCGCCGGCCAGCAGCAGGTTGAGGTTGCGCGCCTGGAGCAGCAGTACGACCAGGCCGATCGCGAGCGCGAGGGCCGGTACCAGCAGCAGCGTCCAGCGGGCCGAGCCGAACCCGCCCAGCGTCCAGAACAGCACCTGGGCGGCGAGTTGCGGATCCGGCGAGGTCAGGACGAGCAGGCTGGTCAGCGAGGACAACACGGCGCTGACCGCGACCCCGGCCAGGACCAGCCGCACGGCGGTGACCCGGCCACCGGAGCGGGCCACCGAGAACACCACGAGCAGGGTGATCAGCCCGCCGGCGAACGCGGCCGCGTTGAGGGTGAGCGCGCCGAGCGACAGGCCGCCGACCGAGGCCACGCCCCAGCGCATCACCAGCACCGCGCCGGTGGCCGCGCCGGAGGAGACACCGAGCACGTCCGGCCCGGCCAGCGGGTTGCGCACGATCGCCTGGATCACCATGCCCACCACCGCCAGCGTCGCGCCGACGACGGCCGCGAGCAGCACCCTGGGCAGCCGGGTGTCGGCGATGATCAGGTCGTGGGCGCGGCTCCAGGACGGTTGCACCCACGCGTCCCCGCCGATGCGATGCGCGAGGATGCGCCAGGTCTCCGACCACGGCACCGGCACCGAGCCCACCAGCAACCCGGCCGTCGCCGCCGCGAACAGCGCCACGAGCAGCACGCCGACCACCAGCGACAGCCGTACCCGGCCGCCCGGCACGTCGGCCGGCGGGCCCCGGTCCGGCGGCGGCGCCGCGCCCTCCCCACGGAGCACCGCGATCCGGGCCGCCGTCGGGTCCCGATCGATCGTCATGACCGGTCGGGGTGGAGCTGCTTAGCGAGTTCCTCGACCGCGTCCACCGAGCGCGGCCCCGGCTGGGCGACGGACAGCGAGATCACCGGGAAGGCGTTCGCCCGCAGCGCGGGTACGTCGGCGAGCACCGGAGTGGCCCTGAGCGTGGTGATCTTGGCCTCCGCCGACGGCGTCACGTAGTCGTAGATCAGCACCACGTCCGGTTTGCGTTCGGCGACCTGCTCCCAGGAGACCTTGGTCCAGCGCTCGTTCAGGTCGGCGAACACGTTGCGGCCGCCGGCGCGGGTGATGATCTCGTTGAGCATCGAGTTGCCGCCGGTGGTCTGCGCCGCGTCGGCGCCGGAGTTGTACACGAAGACCTTGACCGGTGCGGCGCCCGCGAGACGCGCGGTGACCGCGTCCAGCCGCCCGCGCAGTGCGGCGACGGAGCCTTCGGCGCGCTCGGACACGCCGAAGATGCCGCCGATGGAGCGCAGTTCGCCGTAGAGCTGTTCGAAGGTGACCGGTGCCTTGGCGCAGCCCTCGGGATTGAGGTGGGTCTTGATGTTCAGTTCGCCGAGTCGGGCGCGGGTGTGGCCGGACGACTCGGAGAAGCCGTCGGGGTAGCCCGAGTAGACGAAGTCGGGCGTGGCTTCGAGCAGTTTCTCCAGCGAGGGTTGCGCGTCGGCGAGCACCGGGATGCGCCCGTACGCCTCCCGGTATCTGTCGCCGATGGTGCGGCCCTTGAGGTACGCGGTGCCCACCATCTTGTCGGCCAGGCCCAGTTCGAGCATCAGCTCGGTGGCGTTGGAGGTGAGCGTGGCGGCGCGCTGCGGCGGCCGGTCGTAGGTCGTGCTCACACCGCAGTTGTCGGTGTCGGTGTACGGCTTGTACGCGGTGGGTGCGGGGGCGCTCGCCTTCTTGTCCTGCACCGCCCCGCCGCACGCGGTTGCGAACAGTGCGAGCGCGGCGACCGCCGCGGCCCACGAGTGTCGGCTGCGGCCCATCGGTGTCCGCGTTCGTATCGGCGTCGGCATCGTCGAAGCTCTCCCTTGCGAGTCCTCGTCGGGGGAACTCGGGAGGGAGGGAGCGCGGCGGCGGACACCGCTCGGCGCCGTCGTCCGACGGACCCGCCCGCGAGGTCCCGGAAGTCCGCGTGCGCGAGGCGAACGCGGGCGACGGCAGGTCTTCGGACTCGTGGGCGGGTTCCGCGGGCCACGGGTGCGTGGCCGGGTCGTCCTACCGGTCGCCGCTTCCCGGATCCCGTTTCACCGGGCCCAGTGCTGATGGCGACTTTCGTTCCCACTTACCGCTGCGGGGCAGTTCCGGATTCGCACCGGATTCCCTCTTGCGACACCCGGAATCGGTCGAAGCCGGGTGAACCGTTCGCAAGGGCAGCCTAACCATGGGCGCCGCGGCGGCCGAGCGAGGGTGCTTTTTCGGCTGCCGCTCGGGCGACTTCGGCTGCCGCCCGGGCGACTTCGGCTGCCGCCCGGCGACTTCGGCCGCTACTGGGCGACCAGGATCTCCAACCCGGCGTCGCGCAGCGCGTCGAGCGTGTCCCGGTCGGCCGGGCCGCTGGTGATCAGCAGGTCGATGTCCGCCAGCGGGCACACCTCGGCGAGTTCGATCCGGCCCAGCTTCGAGCCGTCGGCGACCACGACCCGACGCCCGGCGGCCCGCAACATCGCCCGCTTGGCCTCGGCCTCGGGCAGGTTCACGTTGGTGATGCCACCCGTGGGGTGCACGCCGTTGCAGCCGAGGAAGACCGTGTCCGCGTGGATGCGCTCCAGGATGTGGTCACCGAGCGGATTGATCAGCGAGTGCTGCAACGGACGCAGCGTGCCGCCGGTGACCACGACGGAGAACCGGGGGATGGCCCGCTCCAGCTCCAGCGCGATGGTCAGTCCGTTGGTGAACACCACGAGGTCGCGCAGGTCGCCGCGGTCCACCAGGGCGCGGGCCACGAACGTGGTGGTGGTGCCCACGTCCAGGACCACGCTCTCGGACGGCGACACCAGCGCCGCGGCGGCCCGCCCGATCAGCGTCTTCGCGGGCGACGCCGAGGTCAGCGCCTCCTCGAAGGACGGCTCGACCCGGGGATCGCGGCCGGTGAACATCGCACCGCCGCGGACCCGGCGCAACCGGCCCTGGCGCTCCAACACCTCCAGGTCGGCCCGGACCGTCACCCGCGAGATGCCGAACGCCTCGGCCAGGTCGGTGACCTTGGCGAAGCCGCGGTCCGCGATCGTCGCGGCCATCCGGGCGCGGCGGCCCTCGGCGGGCAGACCGTCGGTGTCGTCGTCAGGCATGGGCAGCATCTTGCGGACACCTTCCGAAACTTGTCAAACCGCAGCCGGAGCCGCCGAGATGACGACGCGATTCGACGGGATTGGCAGGCATCTCGGGGTCTCAGGACTTTCCCAGAGTCTTCTCATCACTTTCTCATTGACAAGTTTTGGAAAGCTTCGCAAAATTGGAGACATGAAGAAGACTCAGGCCGTCATGGCCGACGGTCGCGAGATCGTCTACTACGACACGCGGGACGACGCGGTCCGCACCGCCGTCGACCCGCGAGATCTCGCGCCCGTGGTGAGCGGGTCCGAGATGCGCTACGACCGACTGCTCGACGAATGGGTCGTGGTCGCCTCGCATCGGCAGACCCGGACCCACCTGCCCGCCGCCGACGCGTGCCCGCTGTGTCCGTCCACGCCCGAGCGGGCCACCGAGGTCGCCGAGGCCGACTACGAGGTGGTCGTCTTCGAGAACCGCTTCCCGTCGATGTCCGGCTCGTCGGTGTCCGGGCCCGGCGCGGTCGACCGGCCCGAACCCGGCTGGGACCGCGACCCGTTCCCGCGCCGGCCGTCCGGCGGACGGTGCGAGGTGGTGTGCTTCACCCCCGAACACGACGCGTCCTTCAAGGACCTCACCCCCGAGCGCGCGCGCCTGGTGCTGGACGCCTGGACCGATCGCACCGCCGAGTTGTCCGCGCTGCCCGGCGTCGAGCAGGTGTACTGCTTCGAGAACCGCGGTCGGGAGATCGGCGTCACGCTGCCGCACTCGCACGGGCAGATCTACGCCTACCCGTTCGTCACGCCGCGCACGGCCACCATGGTCGCGAGCACGGCCGCACACCGGCACCGCACCGGCCGCAACCTGTTCGAGGACGTGCTCGCCGCGGAGCGGGCGGACGGGTCGCGGATCGTGGCCGAGGGCGAGCACTGGACCGCGTTCGTGCCCGCCGCCGCGCGGTGGCCGTACGAGGTGCACCTGTATCCGAACCGCCGGGTGCCGGACCTGCTCGCGCTGGAGGAGGCCGCGCGCGCCGAGTTCGGGCCGATGTACCTGGATCTGCTCGGCCGCTTCGATCGGCTCTTCGACGGCGAGCCCGCGCCGTACATCGCCGCCTGGCAGCAGGCGCCGGTGCGCTCGGGCCGGATCGACTTCGCGCTCCACCTGGAGCTTTTCTCGATTCGCCGGGCACCGGGCAAGCTGAAGTACCTTGCCGGGAGCGAATCCGGGATGGGTGTGTTCATCAGCGACGTACCGCCGGAGACCGCGGCGGCACGACTGCGGGAGGTCGGCGAATGAAGCTCATGGTCACCGGCGGCGCGGGCTACGTGGGCAGCGTGGTCGCCGCCCATCTGGTCGCGGCCGGACACGACGTGGTGGTGCTCGACGACCTGTCCACCGGGCATCGGGACGCGGTCCCGGACAAGGCCGCCTTCGTCGAGGGCCGGGTCCAGGACGCCGCGCGGTATCTGGACGCGTCGTTCGACGCGGTCCTGCACTTCGCCGCGTCCTCCCTGGTCGGCGAGTCGGTCACGGAGCCGGCCAAGTACTGGCACAACAACGTCGGCGGCTCGCTCGCGCTGCTGGACGCGCTGCGCACGCACGGCGTCGGCCGCTTCGTGTTCTCCTCCACCGCGGCCGTCTACGGCGCCCCCGAGGTCTCGCCGATCACCGAGGACGCGCCGTGCGCGCCGACGAACCCGTACGGCGCCTCGAAGCTGACCGTCGACCGGCTGATCACCTCGTACTGCGACGCGTACGGCCTGCGGGCGGTGAGCCTGCGCTACTTCAACGTCGCGGGCGCGTACGGCCGGTACGGCGAGCGGCACGCGACCGAGACCCACCTGATCCCGCTGGCCCTCCAGGTGCCCAACGGCACCCGCGGCTCGGTCGCGCTCTACGGCACCGACTACCCGACGCCCGACGGGACGTGTGTGCGCGACTACATCCACGTCGCCGACCTGGCCGACGCGCACCTGCTCGCGCTCGCCGCGACCGGTGCGGGCGGCGCGGCCACCGGGCACTTGATCTGCAACCTCGGCAACGGGACCGGCTTCTCGGTCCGCGACGTGGTGGACGCGGTCCGCACGGTGACCGGCTGCGCGGTGCCCGCGCACGAGGCGCCGCGCCGGGCGGGCGATCCGCCGGTGCTGGTGGCCGCCGCCGACCGGGCGCGCGACCTGCTCGGCTGGCGTCCCACCCGGACGTCGCTGGAGGACATCGTGGCGGACGCGTGGACGTTCCTGCGGGACGGCGAGGCGGGAGGATGAGCGAGTTTCGCGTCGAGGGCGTCTGGGCGGCGCCGGGCCGGGTCAACGTGATCGGTGAACACACCGACTACAACAACGGGTTCGTGCTGCCGATCGCGATCCCGCAGACCGCGCGGGCGGCCGTCGGGCGGCGTACGGACGGCCGGCTGCGGCTGGCCTCCGGGCACGCCGGGAGCGAATCGGTCGACCTGGCCGTCGCCGACCTGGCGCCCGGCGCGCTGACCGGGTGGTCCGCGTACCCGGCGGGCGTGTTGTGGGCGCTGCGCGCGGCGGGGCACGAGATCGGCGGTGCCGACATCAGGATCGACAGCGACGTGCCGGTGGGCGCGGGGCTGTCCTCGTCGGCGGCGCTGTCCTGCGCGGTTGCGCTGGCGCTCGACGATCTGTACGAACTGGGCCTGGATCGCCTTGAGTTGGCCCGGATCGCGCAGCGCGTCGAGACCGACTTCGTGGGTGTCCCGGTGGGCATGCTGGACCAGATGGCCTCGCTCGGCTGCGTCGCGGGCCACGCGTTCTTCCTGGACTGCCGCGATCTGACCGGCCGTCAGGTCCCGTTCGACTGCGCGAGCGTGGGGCTGCGGCTGCTGGTGATCGACACCCGGGCCAAGCACGCGCTCGTGGACGGCGGGTACGCGGAGCGCCGGGCCTCGTGCGAGGAGGCGGCGCGACTGCTCGGGGTGCCGTCGCTGCGCGAGCCGGCCGACCCGGACGCGGCCCTGGCGGCGCTGCCGGACGGGCCGTTGCGCCGGCGGGCGCGGCACGTGTTCACCGAGAACGCGCGGGTGTTGCGGGTGGTCGAGGCGCTGGCGGCCGGCGACGTCCGGGCGATCGGGCCCGAGCTGACCGCGTCGCACGTGTCGATGCGGGACGACTACACGATCTCCTGCCCCGAACTGGACGCCGCCGTGGACACCGCGCTGGCCGCAGGTGCCCTGGGCGCCCGGCTGGTCGGCGGCGGGTTCGGCGGCTCGGCCATCGCACTGGTCGACGCGGACCGCTGCACGGCGGTCGAGGAGGCGGTCGCGAAGACCTTCGCGGCCCGCGGCTTCACCGCCCCGCGGTTCTTCCAGGCGGTGCCGTCGGCGGGCGCGCGCCGGGACTCCTGACCGACTCCCGACCGACTCCGAACCGGCTTCTCCCTCGGGCGATCACGCGACCGGCGTGGTCGCCCGAGCCGTTCCACCGGCATCGGGCGAGCCCGCTCGTTCACGTCCCGGGAGCCGTCTGTTTCCGGCCAGAACCCCGTGCGCCGCAAACACTGCGAAAGGGTGCATTGCCGACCCGTGTCGACCCCCTGTGCGGGGCCTCGGTCACCGCTCGCGCAAGCCCGGTGACGGTCCGGCACGAACGTCTGGCCGGCGTCGTGCACCGGGTCGGGCCGGACGGCCGAGCACCGGGGCCGACCTGCGCGGACGCCGCCCGGGGGTGCGGGCGGCGGACGGCGGCGTGGCGGTGCCCCCGGCAGGACTCGAACCTGCGACCAAGCGCTTAGAAGGCGCCTGCTCTGTCCACTGAGCTACGAGGGCGTGGGCGAATCAGGATCTTGCACCGGATCCGGTCGCGGCACAACAGAATAGGGCCGTGTGCATGCCTCACCGGCGTTCCGATGGTCACCGTTACCTGATCAGACGCAGTTGGCGGCCAGAATGTGATCAGAGAAGGGCCGAAACGGACAGAGGGAGGCGCAGTGGGTCCCACCAGGACTGTACTTGTCGGCTACGGCGTGGGGGGCTCGGCCTTCCACGCGCCGGTCGTCGAGGCCGTGGAGGGCCTGGAGCTGGTTGCCGTGGTGACCGGGAATCCGGAGCGCGCGGCGCAGGTGCGCGAGCGGCATCCGCAGGCCGAGGTGATCGGGACGACCGAGGAGATGTTCGCTCGCGCGAGTGACTTCGACCTCGTGGTGATCACCGTGCCGAACCGCTTCCACGTCCCGCTGGCCACCCGGGCGTTGGCGGCCGGGCTGCACGTGGTGGTGGACAAGCCGTTCGCCGGGACCGCGGCCGAGGGGCGGGAGCTGGCCGCGACGGCGACGCGCCACGGACGATTGTTGGGCGTCTACCAGAACCGGCGCTTCGACGGTGACTTCCGGACCGTGCGGCGGCTGGTCGAGGAGGGGCGACTGGGCGAGGTGCACCGGTTCGAGTCGCGGTTCGAGCGTTGGCGTCCACAGGTGCGCACCTCGGTGTGGAAGGAGCAGGCCGATCCGGCGGAGCTGGGCGGGATCCTGTACGACCTCGGGACCCACCTGATCGATCAGGCGGTCACGCTGTTCGGGCGCCCCACGCACGTGTACGCCGAGTCGGCCGCCCGGCGGCCCGGGGCGCTGGTGGACGACGACACCTTCGTCGCCCTGACCCACCCGGGGGGCGTGCGGTCGCATCTGTGGATGAGTGCGACGGCGGCCGACCTCGGGCCGCGTTTTCGGGTGCTGGGGTCGACGGCGTCGTATGTGAAGTTCGGGATGGACCCGCAGGAGGAACTGCTGCGCGCCGGCGCCGAGGTCGGTGTGCCCGGTTGGGGGACCGAGCCGCCGGCGGCGTGGGGAGTGCTGGGTACGCCCGGTGGGACCGCCCCGGTGCGGACCGAACCGGGCGCCTACCAGGACTACTACGCCGCGTTCGCCCGGGCGGTGCGTGGCGAGGGTGCGCCGCCCGTGGCGATCGAGGAGGCGGTGACCGTACTGGAGACGATCGAGGCGGCGCAGCGCTCCTCCGCCGACGGAGTGACCGTCGTGCTGTAACGGTCGTCGCGCGTTGGGAATGCGGACAATTCGGGCACTGGTCGCCCGTGGTGATCATGGGAAGCGACACCCTGTCCGCAGCCCTCGCCGGCCTGCGGGACCAGGTCGTGGCGACGTGCTTCCCGCTGGACCTGCCCGGCGCCGTGCAGGCGCGGCTGGCCCGCCGCGAGTTGATCGACCAACTCGGCGACTACCTGCTGCCGCGCCTGGCGGTGCCGCGCGCGCCGCTGCTGGCGGTGGTCGGCGGGTCCACCGGCGCGGGGCGGTCCACCCTGGTGAACGCGTTGGTCGGGCGCGAGGTCACGCCGGCCGGGCCGCTGCGGCCGACCACGCGCGTACCGGTCCTGGTGTGCCGCTCGCGGGATCGGCACTGGTTCGCCGACGAGGCGGGCATCGAACTGCGGTTGGACGAGCGGGTGCCGCCCGGGATGGCGTTGCTCGACGTACCGGACATCGACTCGGTCTCGGCGGACAACCGGCGGGTGGCGGTGCGCCTGCTCGGCGCCGCCGACCTGTGGATCTTCGTCACCACCGCGTCGCGGTACGCGGACGCCGCGCCGTGGCATCTGCTCCGGCTGGCCCGGGAGCGCGACACGCGGCTGGCGATCGTGCTGGACCGGGTGCCGGCGGAGGAACTCGACGAGGTCCGGTCCGACCTGGTGCGGTTGTTGCGGCAGGCGGGGTTGGGCGACGTGCCGCTGTATCCGATCGTGGAGACCCGGCCCGGGGCCGGGCTGCCCGAGCGCAACGTGGTGCCCATTCGCACCTGGCTCGCCGAGCGTGGCGCCGATCCGGACGCGCGGGCCGCGGTGGTCCGGCGCACCGTCGGCGGGTTGTTGCACAGCCTGGACCGGCGGGTGCCGCCGCTCGCGCAGGCGGCGGCCCGACAGCACGAGGCGGTCGATCGGGTGCGGGACTGCGTGGACCGGGCCTACGCGGCGACGTCGCGGTGGGCGCTCGGGGCGATCGACGACGGGTCGTTGTTGCGCGGAGCGGCGACGGGACGTTGGTACGACGGGGACGCCTCGGGGGCCGCGCGGGCGGTCCGGGAGAACCTGGACGCGCTGGTGGCGGACGCCTTCGCGCGCGGTGCCGAGCGGGCGGCGGGCTGCCTGCCCCGGTCGGTGAGCGGGGCGGGCCGACCGGCACCGGCGCCGCCCGCCTGGCCGGGCCCGGCCGAGCCGCTCGCGCTGATCGCGGCGGTGGGCGGCATCGCGCTGGGGCCCGGCATCGGTCGGGAGGCGGCCGGTCGGCTCGGTACCCGGATCGGCTCCGAGCCGGCCGCGCGGCTGATCCTGGACGTGCACCGGGGACTGCGCGGCGTGGTCGCGGCGGCGCTCGAGGGCGAGCGGGCGCTCCGGGTGGCGACGACGAGCGCGCCGTCCGCGCGGGCCGAGGCCGCCTTGATCGAGGCACTCGACCTGGTGCGGAGGAGCGGGTGAGCGCCGGGGAGCAGGAGGTCGATCGGTTCGCCGTGCGTCGGGCCCGGTACGCCGATGGGACCGAGGAGGCCGGGCGGCTGATGGCGCGGTTGACCGCGCTCGATCGCGTCGCGGTGTTGGGCCGGGATCGGCTGCCGGGCGCCGATCTCGCCCTGATCGAGGACCTGCTCGGCCACGCCGAGACCCGGATGGGCACCGCCGGCCGGCACACCGTGGTCGCGCTCGCGGGGGCCACCGGCGGCGGCAAGTCGTCGTTGTTCAACGTGCTCACCGGACTGCGGTTGGCGGACACCGGTGTCCGGCGGCCGACCACGCGGACCACCCTGGCGTGCGCGTGGGACCCCGAGGGCGCCGCGCCGCTGCTGGACCTGCTCGGGATCGAACCGGTGCGCCGGGTGGCCCGGCACGGATCGTTGGACGGGCGCCGGGGCGGCGGGATGCCCGCCGGTCTGGTCCTGCTCGATCTGCCCGACCACGACTCGCTCGACCTCGCGCACCGGTCGGAGGTGGACGCGGTGGTGGCGGTCGCGGACCACATCGTGTGGGTGTTGGATCCGCAGAAGTACGCGGACGCGATCGTGCACGACCGCTATCTGCGGCCGTTGCGGCATCACGGCCACACCATGACGGTCGTGCTCAACCACGCGGACCGGTTGCCGCCCGGCGACCTGGCGGCGTGCCTGACCGATGTGCGGATGTTGCTGGCGGCGGACGGCCTCGCCGAGGTGCGGGTGCTCGCGACGTCGTCGGAGACCGGGCTCGGGATCGCCGAGTTGCGCCGTGTGGTGCTGGCCGCGGCCGGATCCGGCGAGGCGTCGGTGACCCGGCTGGGCGCGGACCTGGACGCGCTGACCGAACGCCTGGAGCCGTGGTTCGCCGGCGAGGGGCCCGGGGCGGACGCGTTCACCGCCGAGGACCGTGACGCGCTGGTGGACGGGCTGTGCGACGCGGCCGGGGTGGCGGTGGTCGCGACGGCGGCGGGAGCGGGGCTGCGGACGCCGCGCGGGCCGCTGTCCGGACGCCGGGTGCGCCGGCCCGCGGTGCGGCCCGAGCCGGTGCAGGTGCATCGGGCCGAGCAGGCGATCCGGCGGGCGGGGACGCGGCTGACGCGGGGATTGCCGGCGCCGTGGGCGGGCGGGATGCATCGGGTGTTGGCCCAGGGGCTGCGGGGGTTGCCAGCCGAGGTGGACGCGCTGCCGGCGGAGGCCGTGCCGAAGGCCGCCGCGCCGACGGCGGGCGCCCGGGCGGCGGTGGGCGTGCAGTGGGTCGGGGTGGTCGCGGTGCCGGTCGGGTTGGCGGGGGCCGGGTCGGCCTGGACGGGGGTGCCGGTGGGGCGTTGGTTCGGGCTGTCCGTGCCGTGGTGGGTGGTGATCGCGGGGCTGGTCGTGCTGACGGTGGGGGTGTGGCTCGGGCGGCGGGCGGCGCGGGTGGCCGCGGCGCGGCGGACGGCGGAGGTGGCGGCGGTGCTGCGGTCGCGGGTGGCGGCGACGGCGGATCGGTTGCTGGTGGGGCCGGCCGAGGCGGAGGCGGCGCGGTATCGGGAGGCGCACGGGTGTTTCCTGGCGGCTCGGGAGCCGATGCGGCCGGAGGGTGTGGGTGAGGGGGCGCGGTCGGGGGATGTGGCCGGGGCGTCACCCACGTGAGTGACGGGCCGCCGGGGTGTCACCCACGTCGGTGACCGCGCGTGATGCACAGGGGCCGAGTTGTCCACAGCCTGCGGACGCCCGTCCCGGTCGATCACCGGATGTCGGATCGTCGAAGGCGTACGGCGATGTTGCGGGGCACGCCGGTGACACACGGAGGCAAGCGTGGACACGTACGTGACGGTGATCGGCAACGCCGCGAGCGATGTCCGGATCCAGGTGACCCAGTCCGGCGTCCCGCTGGCGCGATTTCGGATGGCGGTGTCGCCCAGGCGCTTCGACCGCGAGAGCGGCACGTGGGTCTCGGGAGACGCCTCCTTCTACTCGGTCGTGTGCTTCCGGGGGCTCGCGGAGAACGTGACGAGCTCGATCGACAAGGGTGACCCGCTCGTGGTGACCGGCCGGTTGCGGGTGCGCGAGTGGGAGCGGGAGGGGAAGTGGTGGACCGTCACCGAGATCGACGCGTCCTCGGTGGGACACGACCTGGCGCGGGGGATCGCGGAGTTTCGTCGGGTGGGTCGATCGGCGCGGCTGTCGGTGGTCGCGGACGCCGGCGCGGTGGCATCGATGGCCGAACAGAGCACCCTCGCGATCGACTCCGACCTCGGATCCATCGGTGAAGAGGAGGCCGCGTGAATTGCCGCGACGGCTGATCGCATGTTCGGGAAAGCCATTCATTGGCGATACCGGAGGTAATTCAAGTCGGTTTCCGGGACGAATCTGAAACAGAATTGTGACGACATCGAAGACGGAGCGATGCGGCACTATCGGACCAATCCACGCATGTCGCTCAGCCGAGGGGGCAGGAGGTCGGAAAGGGTCGGATCGTGGAGGCGAATAGCGCCCGAGCCGAGGCATTGCTCATGGAAGGACCGATTCGAGCTGTTTCGCACCTCGAAAAATCAATAGTGAGCAGGATCGACCCGATCGGCACCTATGCGGCTTGACATACCCTATAAGCGGTTATATCCGTCGAAGACTTGTCGACTTCGCGATATCCGAATTGATGTCCTCGGCGTGGATGTTCTCCCGAGGTAAAGAACGTGAAACAAATGCGTACCCCGGGTCGCGAGAGATGGCCCGGCTGCTCATACCATTCAACGGTTCTTTACTCGCGCCCCGCTCGGGGGACCATGCGCCGCGCGCGAGTCGGCTTACATTTTTGAGGGGACCACCACATGTTCCGTACACCGGGACGGACGGCCACCCGCTTGTCGGCCATGGTCATCGCCGGCGGTTTGGCGGCGGCCGGCGTGATCGGTTTCGCGGGTGCGGCCAGCGCGGAAGGCGCCAAGGGCGTCTACAAGGGCGGCGATGTCGGTGCGAACATCTTCCTGCAGGGCAAGAAGGACTCGCAGCGCGCCTCGATCCTGAAGCTCGAGGTCGACGGCAAGATCCTGCGCACCTACTGCATCGACTTCCACACCCTCGTGCGCAGCGAGGCGACGTACGACGAGTCGGGCTGGAAGGAGACCTCCTTCGGCAAGCAGGCCGACAAGGCCAAGGTCAAGTGGGTGCTGCTGAACTCCTTCCCGACGGTGAACCTGGAGGGCGTCCGCAAGGCGGTCGCCGCCCCGGAGCTGACCGAGGGTGAGGCCGCCGCCGCCACGCAGGCCGCCATCTGGCACTTCACCGACGGCCAGAACCTGGACGAGAGCAACAAGAACGACGGCGATGTCGTCAAGCTCTACAAGTACCTGGTCGGCGACGCCAACAAGGGCGACGTCACCGAGCCCCCCGTCTCGCTCTCGGTGACCCCGGGCGAGAAGGCCGGCAAGATCAGCGACAAGCCCGGCATCGGCCCGTTCGAGGTCAAGACCAACGCCGAGGGCAAGTCGATCAACGCCAAGCTGCTCGCCGGTGACGCCGACGCCAAGGCCACCCTGGTGGACGCGAACGGCAAGGCGGTCGACAAGGTCGGCAACGGCGACAAGCTCTACGTCAACGCCGCCAACGCCACCAAGGAAGGCAGCCAGGCCTTCGAGGTCTCCGGCGAGTCGACCGTGCAGGCGGGTCGGGTCTTCCAGGGCGTCAACAAGGACGGGTCGACCAGCCAGCTGCTGATCGTCGCGGACAAGCAGAAGGTGCAGACCTCCGACAAGGCGATCGCCAAGTGGGGCAACCCCGGCAAGGGCCCGCTCCCGGAGATCAACGCCACCAAGGACTGCGTCGACGGCGGCGTCAAGGTCACCGTCAAGAACAACGGCGACGAGTCGTACAAGTTCAAGCTCGACGGCAAGGAAACCACCGTCGCGGCCGGCAAGTCGGTCGACCAGGTGGTCAAGGTCGCCGAGGACCAGGCGTACAAGATCACCATCGTGGGCCCCGACGGCAAGACCGCCAAGGAGTTCACCGGCACGCTCGACTGCAAGACCGCCGGTGCCACCGAAGGCGTGACCGGCGGCACCTCGGGTGGGAGCACCGGCGAGACCGTGGCCCCGGTGAACCCGAAGGGCCCCGAACTGGCCAAGACCGGCAGCGAGAGCAACAACACCCCCGCGATCCTGGGCGGCGCCGGTGCGCTCCTGCTCGCGGGTGGCGGCCTGGTGTTCTACATGCGCCGCCGCAACAACGGCTCGAACGGCGCCGCTGCCTGATCCAGGCACCACCGCTCGAACCACGATGACAGCCGGGCCCCGGCGCGCACCGAGCGCGCCGGGGCCCGACGTCACCGTCCGCCGAGCCCGTCCGCCGAGCCCGTCCGGCGTTCGAGGACGAGCGGGCCGCCGGCCGGCCGAGACGCCCCGGGCCCGCACACCCGGTACGGCCCGCCGAGTACACGCAGCCGGACAATCCCGCGCCCTCCGGGCACCCATGCATGGGCACTGGTCGCCAGACCATAGGCTTGGACGCATGGCTGAGTACATCTACACCATGCGCAAGGCGCGTAAAGCGCACGGCGACAAGGTGATCCTCGACGACGTGACGCTCAGCTTCCTGCCGGGAGCCAAGATCGGCGTCGTCGGCCCGAACGGCGCGGGTAAGTCGACCGTTCTGAAGATCATGGCCGGGCTGGAGCAGCCGTCCAACGGCGACGCGTTTCTGTCCCCCGGCTACACCGTCGGCATCCTGCTCCAGGAGCCTCCGCTGGACGAGTCCAAGACCGTCCTGGAAAACGTCGAGGACGGCGTCAAGGAGATCAAGGGCAAGCTGGACCGGTTCAACGCCATCGCCGAGGAGATGGCGACCAACTACACCGACGAGCTGATGGCCGAGATGGGCGAGCTGCAGGACCAGCTCGACCACGCCAACGCCTGGGAGCTCGACTCGCAGCTCGAACAGGCGATGGACGCGCTGGGCTGCCCGCCCGGCGACTGGCCCATCGTGAACCTCTCCGGTGGCGAGAAGCGCCGCGTGGCGCTGTGCAAGCTGCTCCTGGAGGCGCCCGACCTGCTCCTCCTGGACGAGCCGACCAACCACCTCGACGCGGAGAGCGTGCAGTGGCTGGAGCAGCACCTGGAGAAGTACGCCGGCACCGTCGTCGCGGTCACCCACGACCGGTACTTCCTGAACAACGTCGCCCAGTGGATCTGTGAGGTCGACCGCGGTCGACTGCACCCCTACGAGGGCAACTACTCCACCTACCTCGACACCAAGGCCACCCGCCTCAAGGTCGAAGGGCAAAAGGACGCCAAGCGGCAGAAGCGCCTCAAGGACGAACTCGAATGGGTCCGCTCCAACGCGAAGGGCCGCCAGGTCAAGAGCAAGGCGCGACTGGCCCGCTACGAGGAGATGGCCGCCGAGGCGGACAAGATGCGGAAGCTGGACTTCGAGGAGATCCAGATTCCGCCGGGTCCGCGCCTGGGCAACGTCGTGGTGGAGGTGGACCACCTCAGCAAGGGCTTCGACGAGAAGCTGCTGATCGACAACCTGTCCTTCACGCTGCCGCGCAACGGCATCGTCGGCATCATCGGTCCCAACGGCGCGGGCAAGACCACGCTGTTCAAGATGCTGATCGACGCCGAGACGCCGGACGCGGGCAACATCAAGGTCGGCGAGACGGTCAAGGTCTCCTACGTCGACCAGTCGCGTGGCGGCCTGGACCCGAAGAAGAACCTGTGGGAGGTCGTCTCCGACGGCCTGGACTACATCAAGGTCGGCAACGTCGAGGTGCCCTCGCGGGCCTACGTCAGCGCGTTCGGGTTCAAGGGTCCGGACCAGCAGAAGCCGACCGGCGTGTTGTCCGGCGGTGAGCGCAACCGCCTCAACCTGGCGCTGACGCTCAAGCAGGGCGGCAACCTGCTGCTGCTCGACGAACCGACCAACGACCTCGACGTCGAGACCCTGTCCAGCCTGGAGAACGCGCTCCTGGAGTTCCCGGGCTGCGCCGTGGTCGTCTCGCACGATCGCTGGTTCCTGGACCGGGTGACCACGCACATCCTCGCCTACGAGGGCGAGTCGAAGTGGTTCTGGTTCGAGGGCAACTTCGAGTCGTACGAGAAGAACAAGGTCGAGCGCCTGGGCGCGGACGCGGCCCGGCCGCACCGCGCGACGTACAAGAAACTCAAGCGCAACTGACCCGAGCGGTCGGTACGGCGCGACCGGTGGCCTGTCGTATGTCCGCATACGGCAGGCCACCGGCATCACCCGGCGGCACCCGGGTCGCCTCGGCGGGGAACGACCGGAAAACAGAGAAGAGGACTGGGCACGTGGCCAGGCACATCTACCAGGCGACGCTTCGGTGGTCCGACATGGACGCCTACCGGCACATCAACAATGTGCAGTACCTCCGCTACCTGGAGGAGGCGCGCGTGGACATGATGTTCACCCTCGGGCAGCGCGAGGGGGCCAAGACGCTCTCCGAGGGCGTGGTGATCGCCCGGCACGAGATCGACTACAAGCGCCCGATGGTGTGGCGCGCCGAGCCGGTGCGGGTGGAGACCTGGGTGACCCACATCGGCGCCGCCCGGTTCACGCTGGCCTACGAGATCAAGGACGACGAGCAGGTGTACGCGACGGCGTTGTCCGTACTGGTGCCGTATTCGCTCGACGAGCAGCGCCCCCGGCGGCTGACCGGGGACGAACGGACCTATCTGGAGCGCTTCGTCGAACCCCGGGACGAGCCGGCGGGGCGGCCGGTCCGGCCATGAGCGTGTTGCGACTCGATGCGGCCGCCGGCACGGACCTGGGCGGCTACCTGACCCGACTGCTGCGCTACGACCGCCGTGCGGTGGTACGCGTGCGCGCCGATGGATCGGTGCTCGGTACGTTCGGCCACCCGCCGTTCGGGGAGGCCGCGTCGGGTGTGATCACGCTGCGGACCAGCGAGTTGGCGGAGCCCGCGACCGTGGACGCGACGGTGTCCGCCGGGCAGCTCCTGGACGCGATCGCGGACGACGCGAGCGTGCGGCTGCCGGCGTCGGTGACCGGTCCGGGGTGGGCCGGCATGTTGCCGCCGCGCACCGGCTGGGAACGGGTCGCCGAGCTGGCCGTGCTCGACCTGGGCCGCGAAGTGGCGGCCGGCGTGGCCGAGTTCCGGTCCCGCACCGAACCCGGGATGCCACGCGCGGAGTTCGACCGGATCGCGGCCGACATCTGGACCCGACCGCTGCCCGGCCGGCTCCCGCTGCGCGCCGCACACGCCGCCCAGTCCTTCGGCTTCCTGGGTCCACCGGACCCCGAGGCCCGGGTCGAGGTGCTGACCGTCGGGCCCTGGCTACGCCTGGAAGCCCGCTACGGCTCGGTCTCGGTCCGTCGCCCCGACGCCCCCGGCCTGCTCTTCACACGCTGACCCGGTCGGTGTGCTCGACCACCACCCGGCCGCCCCCGTCGGAGCGCGGAGGCGGCTGTTGCCGGGTCAGTCGAGTCGGTTCACCATCGACTGCGCCGCGTAGACCAGGTAGTCCCACAGGGTTTTCTCCTGCTCGGCGGGCAACGCGATGTCGTCGACCGCCGCGCGCATGTGCCGCAGCCACGCGTCCCGAGCCTCCTCGGTCACCGCGAACGGCGCGTGCCGCATCCGCAGCCGAGGGTGTCCACGCTGCTCGCTGTAGGTGCGCGGGCCGCCCCAGTACTGCACCAGGAACATCCGCAGGCGATCCTCGGCGCCGGCGAAGTCCTCCTCCGGATACATCGGGCGCAGCAGGGGATCCTCGCGCACGCCCTGGTAGAAGCGGTGCACGAGCTTGACGAACGTCTCCTCGCCGCCCACGGCTTCGTAGAGACTCGGTTCCGGCTCTCGCATCTCGGTCACCGTCCCATCCTCCCAGACGGCCCGCCGACCCGGGGATGCTCGGTCCGATCGGTCCGGGCGGCCCAACGGATCGGGACCGATCAGCCCGATTCCTCGGCGGCTCGGGTGATGCCCCGGCGCATGCCGCCGAAGACGATGCCGTGGAAGGGGAACACCGCCCACCAGTACGCGTGCCCGAGCAGCCCCCGGGGATGGAACAGCGCACGCTGGCGGTAGCACGTGTGCCCGTCGGCGGCGGAGACGGTGAACTCCAGCCAGGCCAGGCCCGGCAGCCGCATCTCCGCGCGCAGCCGGAGCAGCTCGCCGGGCACCACCTCCTCGACCCGCCAGAAGTCGAGCGAGTCGCCGACCCGCAGGCGGTGCGGGTCCCGGCGCCCGCGACGCAGCCCGACCCCGCCCACGATCCGGTCCAGGGCACCGCGCACCGCCCAGGCCAGCGACCACGAGTGCCAGCCGCTGTCGCCGCCGATGCCCTCGATCACCCGCCACACCGCCGCCGGGCTCGCGGCCGGCTCTGCCTCGCGCACGTCCTCGTACAACGAGCCGCCGGACCAGTCCGGGTCGGTGGGCAGCGGATCGCTCGGGGCGCCGGGCAGGGCCGCCGAGGACCAGCGGGTGGCCACGTCCGCGTCGCGGATGCGCTTGAGGGCCAGTTCGAGTGCACGATCGAATCCGGTCAGGCCGTCCGGCGGGTCCGGGATCCAGCGCGCGATGTCGTGCTCGTGGCAGATCACCTCGCTGCGCAGCGACTCCACCAACGGTCGGGCCAGGCCGCCGGGCACGGGAGTGATCAGGCCCACCCAGTGGCTGGACAACGACGGGGTGAGCATCGGCACGGGCAACACCCGGCGCCGGCGCAGGCCCGCGACCGCCGCGTAGCGCTGCATCATCCGCTCGTAGGTGAGCACGTCCGGGCCGCCGATGTCGAAGGCGCGGTCCACCTCCGGGGGCAGCGCGGCACAACCCACCAGGTAGTGCAGCACGTCCCGGACCGCGATCGGCTGGATGCGCGAGGTGACCCAGCGCGGCGTGACCATCACCGGCAGCCGCTCGGTCAGGTAGCGCAACATCTCGAAGGAGGCGGACCCCGAGCCGATGATCACCGCGGCGCGCAACACCGCGGTGGGCACCGCGCAGCCGAGCAGGATCTCGCCGACCTCGGCGCGCGAACGCAGGTGCGGCGAGGAGTCCCGGGCGGCGGAACCGGCGGCCGGGCCCAGACCGCCGAGGTAGACCAGCCGGCCGACGCCCGCCTCCTCGGCCGCGGCGGCGAAGGTGCGCGCGGTCTCGCGATCGGTGTCGGCGAAGCGCGGGCCGCTGCCGAGCGCGTGGATCAGGTAGTAGGCGATCTGCACGCCGTCGAGGGCGCGGCGGACCTCGGCGGGGTCGAGGGCGTCGGCCCGGACGATCTCCACCCGGTCCGCCCACGGGTGGTCGCGCAGCTTGTCCGGGGTGCGGGCCATACAGCGCACCCGATAACCGGCCGCGAGCAGTTCGGGCACGAGCCGGCCGCCGAGATAGCCGGTGGCGCCGGTGACCAGACACAGGGGAGAGTCCACCCGACCCAGTCTCGGCGACGGCCGGCCCGAATCCCGCGGGGGCGCGCCCGACGGTGACCCGTTCGGTCTCCGCCCCGGGGCGGGGCTCAGGCTCCCGGCGCCCCGGGCGCCTGCGGTGTCGGTGGGGCCGGCGGCGGGGACACCGGGACCGGCGCGGGCTCGGCCGGGGCGGGCGCGGGGCCGTCGTCGCTCGCCGGCCCAGCCGCGCTCGCGACCGGCTCGCTGATCCGGATGCCCGCGTCGTCGAACGCCCGCTTGAGCCGGCCGCGCAGCTCGCGCGCCACCGGCAGCTCCTGACCGGGCATGGTCTTGATCTGCACCTGGAGCACGACCGCGTCCGGGGTCACCGATTCCATCCCGACCACGGTCGCCGAACCCCACATGCGCTCGTTCCACGGCTCGACCTCGGCCAGCGCCTCGGCGGTCGAGGAGATCACCGCGCGCACCTTGTCCACGTCCTCGTGGTAGCCGACCTGGACGTCCACCTTGGCGGTGCCCCAGCCCTGGCTCTTGTTGCCGATCCGCTTGATCTCCCCGTTGCGGATGTACCAGACAGTGCCGTCCACATCGCGCAGCTTGGTGATCCGCAGGCCCACCTCGACCACCGTGCCGGTCGCGGCGCCCGCGTCGACCAGGTCGCCCACGCCGTACTGGTCCTCCAGGATCATGAACATCCCGGACAGGAAGTCGGTGACCAGGTTGCGCGCGCCGAAGCCCAGCGCGATGCCGGCGATACCCGCGCTGGCCAGCAGCGGCGCGAGGTTGACCTTGAACTCGCCGAGCACCATCAGTCCGGCGATGCCCAGGATCACGAACGACGCGGTGCTGCGCAGCACCGAACCGACCGTCTCGGCGCGCTGCCGGCGCCGTTCGGCGTTGAGCAGGAAGCCGGTCACCGGCCGCCCGCTGCTGTCCGTACCGCTGTTGGCCATCCGGCCGACCAATTGGGTGATCAGTTTCCGGGTCACCGCGCGCAGGATGAGCGCGACCAGGATGATCACCAGGATCCGGATCGGCGTCACCACCAGGGACTCGCCGTGTCGGTCGAACCAGGACGACACCTTGCCGTCGCTCTTGGCGACGTCGAACGACAGCAGGATTCCGGGGACGGGCGCGGACACGTACTGGACCTTTCGGACGGCGAGCGGAGGAACCTCCCCCGGCGACGGGGGATCGGCTTCCCACAGTAGTCACGCGGGTGGAAAGCCTCGTGCGATACCTCTTGTTCATTCCTTTTGTCACTGATTGCCGCTATGTCACTGGTTGCTGCTGTGTCGCTGATCACCGCTAGGTCACCGATCCCCACCTTCGCCGTCCCGGCCGGTCGCCGCGCCGAGCGCGCCGGGGGTGCCGGGCGTGCCGTCGAGTGTGCCGAGCGTGTCGAGGTCCAGGCCGGTCCGATCGGCCAGGAAGGACAGCGTGTCCACGGTGAGTTCGACGGTGCGCGAGACCGAGCGGGCCGCGTGGCCGACCTCGGCCTCGGCGCGCAACAACACCGGGCGGCCGCTCGTGGTCGCGTCCTGGAGGGCCGCGCACATCTTGCGCGCGTGCAGCGGGTCCACCCGGCTGTCGCCGTCGAACACGGTGAACAGCACCGCCGGGTAGGCCACGCCCGCCCGTACGCGGTGATAGGGCGAGTAGCCCAGCAGCCAGTCCAGTTCCTCGGCCGTCTCCGCGCTGCCGTACTCGTCGGACCACAACCGGCCCAGCCCGAACCGCTCGTAGCGGACCATGTCCAGGAGCGGCATCGAGCAGGCCACCGCCGCGTACAACTGCGGCCGCTGGGTGAGCGCGGCGCCCACGAGCAGCCCACCGTTGGAACCGCCGGACGCGGCCAGCCGCTCGGACGTGCTCCAACCCCGGGCGATCAGATGCTCCGCGGCGGCGTGGAAATCCTCGAACACGCGTTGCTTGTGCCCACGCATGCCCGCGCGATGCCACTCCTCGCCTTCTTCCGAGCCGCCGCGCAGATTGGCGATCGCGTACACGCCGCCCGCCTCCACCCACGCGAGTACACCCGCGGAGTAGGCGGGACCGAGCGTGATGCCGAAGCCGCCGTAGCCGTACAACACGGCGGGCCGGGGTCGGTCCGGCTCGGCGGTCGGCGCGATCACGAACATCCGGACGGTGGTGCCGTCCGCCGAGCGGTAGGACTCCTGGTGCACGTGCACCCGCGGCAGTCGTGCGTTGCCGGGCGCGCCGGCCCAGGTCTCGATCGCGCCGGTGCGCGCGTCGTAGCGCAGTACGGCCGACGGCGCGGTGTAGTCCGACCAGCCGAACCACGCCTCGTGGCCGCCCTCGGGGTGCTCGGCCAGTCCGCCGATCGAACCGGGCGAGCCGCCGGGCGTCTTCGGCCGGGCCAACACCTCGCCGGTGGCCAGGTCGCACGCCGTCAGCTCGCCCACCGCGTGCCGGGTCCGGGCGAGCAGCAGCGTCGGCCGCGGCGCGTGCGGGCCGTCCAGGATCGCGTATCCGGTGAGCACCGCGTCGGGCTCCTCGGGCACCAGGTCCCGCCAGCCCTCGGGGCCCGGCGCCGCCGGGTCGGCCACGCACAGCCGACCGCGCGGCGCGTCCAGGTCGGTGAACACGTACAGCCGCCCGTCCCGGCCCACCCGCAGGCCGGTGAGCGCGTCGCGGCCCACCACCACCGGGCGCAACCGCGGCCGTTCCGGCGCACCCGTGCGCAGGTCGGCCAGCCACAGGTCGTTGCGCGGCGCGGTGCCCGCGGACGCGGACACGGTGAGCCAGTTGCCGTCCCGGCTGACGCCGACGCCGAAGTAGGTGGCCGGTTCGCTGCCCGCGCCGAACACCTCGACGTCCGTGGCGGGATCGGCGCCGATCCGGTGCAGGTAGACCCGGCGGTGATGTTGTTCCTCGCCCGCGGGCACCGCCTCCGGCGGGAGTCGGCGCACCAGGTAGCACGCGTCGCCGCCGGGAAGCCAGGCGATCGAGGTGTCGCGCATGCGATCGATCGGGCCCTCGACGTGCTCGCCGGTACGTACGTCGAGCACGTACAGGCGGGACTCCTCGTCGCCGCCGGTGGAGAGCAGGTAGGCGAGCCGATCACCCTCGTCCGAGGGCGTCCACTGGTCCAGCGTGGTGGTGCCGGTCGGGTCGATCGCGATCGGATCCACCAGCGCGCGCTCGGTCCCGTCCGACTCGACCACGAACAACACCGCGTGCTCGTGCTCGGGGTCGCGGCGGATCAGGAAGTGTCGGTCGCCGCGCCAACAGGGCAGCCCGATCAGGCCGGTGGCGAGCAACTCGGACAGCCGCGCCCGCAGCCGATCGCGTCCGGCCAGATGGTCCACATGGGCGTGGAACCACTCGTCCTGCGCCGCGGCCCAGGCGCGGGTGTCCGGCGCGTCAGGGTCCTCCAGCGCCCGATAGGGGTCCGGGACGGAGCGGCCGAACAGCACGTCGACCGTGTCGCCGCGGGCGGCGGCGGGGGCGTGCGGGGTCTCGTGGGGGGCGTGTTCCGCGGGCTGCACAGAGCGCGTCATGGGCGCACCCTAGACGCCCGGGCGGATCGGTGCGCACCGTCACCACCCGGCCACGTGGTGCCACCCATGCAGGTGAACGCTCTGTGACCTTGTCGATTCCTGGTAGCGCGGGGGGTATCCCGCCATGGACACTGGAGGCCGATCGTCCCCGGCGCGAGCCACGCGCTGTCGGCGTCACAGGGAGGCATACGTGCCGCATTCGCTGGTCCTCAACGCGTCGTACGAGCCCCTGTGCGTGGTGCCCGTTCGCCGCGCACTGATTCTCGTGCTGAACGACAAGGCAATGTGCCTGGAAGAAACAGGCACCATCCTGCACAGCGCCACCACCGAGATTCCCGTACCCAGTGTGATCAGACTGACCCGTTTCGTCCGTATCCCCTTTCGGGGCCAAGTCCCGCTCACCCGGCGCGCGCTGTTCGCTCGCGACGGAGGGCGTTGCGTCTACTGCGGAAGCGCCGCCACCAGTGTCGACCACGTCGTCCCCCGCAGCCGCGGTGGACAACACACGTGGGACAACGTGGTCTCGGCGTGTCGTCGCTGCAATCACGTCAAGAGCGATCGGTACATCGCCGAGCTGGGCTGGCGAATGCCGCGTCCCCCATCCCAACCCACCGGCCTGGCGTGGCGGATCCTGGGCACCGGGTTTCGTGATCCACGTTGGGAGCCATACCTGGCGCCGTACGGTGCGCAGGAGGCGGGCTTCGACCATTTCGACCAGGTCGCGAGCGCCTAGAAGGCGGCGGATTTCCTCCGGGGAGCCCGTCGCCGTTTTTGTTTCGACGGGTTCCACCGGAGCCGCGGTCCGGAACCCGACACATCTGCTCGCGTGTCGGTCGGACACGCCGACACCGGGGCCGTTCGGGTGCGATGCTCGCGGGCATGGAGGAACCACGCGTATCGCAGTTGTCTCCCGAATTGGTCCGGCTCGCCTCCGCGTTCGGGGTGGCCACGGAGTATCAGGGGTGGCGCGGCGAGGCCGTGCACACCGACCCGGCGACGGTGATAGCGGTGCTCGGTGCGCTCGGCGTGGACGCGTCGACCCCCGAGAGTGCCCGGGCCGCGCTCGCCGAGCACGAGGAACTGCGGCGGACCAGGCTGCTGCCCCCGGTGCTGGTGCTGCGTTCGGGCCGGCCGGCCGGCTTCACCGTCAACGTGCCGGCCGGGCATCGGGTCGAGCTGTGGATCGAGCTGGAGGACGGCGGGGTCCGCCGCGACCTCGGTGCGGGACCCGGCCTCGGACCGCTCGGTGACCCGGTCGGCGCCCACCGAGTGCCCGCCGATCTGCCGCTGGGCTGGCACACCCTGCACGCCCGCTGCTCGCCCGAGCCCGAGGAGTCGCTCGGCTCGGGCGGGGTGCCGAGCACCGCCGGTGCGGGCAGTCGCGCCTCGTGCCCGATCGCGATCACCCCGGCCGTGCTGCCCACGCCCGCGGAGCGCTCGTGGGGCTACATGGTGCAGCTCTATTCGTTGCCCTCGCGCCGGTCGTGGGGGATCGGCGACCTGGCCGATCTGGCCGACCTGGCGGTGTGGTCGGCGCGTACCCAGGGCGCCGGCTTCGTGTTGGTCAACCCGCTGCACGCGGCCTCGCCGGTGCCGCCGGTGGAGGCGTCGCCGTACCTGCCGGTGAGCCGCCGGTTTCCCGACCCGATGTACGTCCGGGTCGAGGCCGTCCCGGAGTTCGCCTACCTGACCCCGGTCGAGCGGGCGGTGGCCGAGGAGCTTCGGGCCGAGGCGGGGGACGGGCAGGACGGCGCCGAGCACCTGGATCGGGACGCGGTGCGGGTGGCCAAGCGGGAAGCGCTCGCGCTGGTGCACAAGGTGCCGCGCAGCCTGGGCCGGGACGCCGACTACCGCGCGTTCGTCGCGCGCGAGGGCCGATGGCTGACCGACTTCGCCACGTGGTGCGCGCTGGTCGAGGAGTACGGTCCGTCCTGGCGGAACTGGCCCGCGCACCTGCACGACCCGGACTCGGCCGAGGTCGCCGCCGAGCGCGAACGGCTCGCCGGCGCGATCGACTTCCACCGCTGGACCCAGTGGGTGCTGGCCGACCAGTTGCAGGCCGCGCAGGACGCGGCGACGCACGCGGGCATGCCGGTGGGCATCGTGCACGACCTCGCGGTCGGCGTGCATCCCGACGGCGCGGACGCGTGGGTGCTCGGGTCCGAGCGCGGCGGCCGGGTACTCGCGCTGGGCGCCACCGGCGGCGCGCCGCCGGACGCGATGAACCAGATCGGGCAGGACTGGAACCAGCCGCCGTGGCATCCGCTGCGGTTGGCCGAGACCGGCTACGCGCCCTACCGGGAGCTGTTGCGCGCGGCCTTTCGGCACGCCGGCGCGGTACGGGTGGACCACGTGCTCGGGCTGTTCCGGTTCTGGTGGGTGCCCAAGGGCAACAGCCCCGCCGAAGGCGCGTACGTGCGCTACGACCACGAGGCGATGGTCGGCATCCTGGCCCTGGAGGCGCACCGCGCCGGTGCCGTGGTGATCGGCGAGGACCTGGGCACGGTGGAGCCGTGGGTGCGGACCTATCTGGCCGAGCGCGGCATCCTGGGCACCTCGGTGTTGTGGTTCGAACGCGACGACAAGGGTCGGCCGCTGCCGCCCGAGCAGTGGCGCGCCGGCTCGCTGGCCACGGTGACCACGCACGACCTGCCGCCCACCGCGGCCCGGCTCGCGGGCGAGCACATCGACCTGTGGGAGCGCCTGCACCTGCTGGTCCGGGACGTGGACATCGAACGGGCCGAGGATCTCGCCGACCGCGAGCAGTGGCTCGAACTGCTGCGCCGGCGCGGCTACCTGCGGCCCGGCGCGGGCGAGCGGGAGACGGTCGAGGCGCTGCACCGCCTGCTCGCCGCGACGCCGTGCCGGCTGCTCGGCGTCTGGCTGCCGGACGGGGTGGGCGATCGTCGCCCGCAGAACCTGCCGGGCACCTGGAACCAGTATCCGAACTGGCTGCTGCCGGTGGCCGACGACGAGGGCCGACACGTCTACCTGGAGGACCTGCCGGTCAACCCGCGCGCGGTGTCGCTGGCCCGGGTGCTCCGGGGGCGTTAGGCCGGCCCCGTCCGGCCCGGCCCCGGACGTGCCGAAGCCGCCGAGCGGGTGTGCACCCG
>NZ_JBHZAV010000100.1:0-34567 GCF_042754445.1 Embleya sp. NPDC059213 | reverse complement strand
CATCCGTGAACTTCTTCGGACGTCCCACCTGAACATTCCCTTCCTGGACCCCACGATCCAAGTGTCAGGGTGTCCACGATCAGGGGGAAACCTCATGTTGCTCGGCGGGAAAGGCGCTGGCAACGGCGGAGCGGGTGGGTGCTTTCGTCGGGTCCGCCGGGGAGCGCTTCCGAGTGGGTCGGGCGTTCGCAGCCGGCGGTCACGTCCTGGTCAGGCTGGGCGCGGGTGGCCTTGTGCTAAACGGTCGGCGTGGGCCGGCGGAGATCAGCCCGGTCCCACCGTCACCGGCGGCCGGAAGCCCTGGACTCCCCGGCGAGACGCGCGCGTTGCTCGGCTGGAAAGGCGCTGGCAACGGCGCGGAGAGAGGGCGGCCCGGCAAGGTCCGCCGGGGAGCCTTCCCGAGTGGGTCGGGCCGTTTCGGCCGGCGGTCGCGTCCTGGTGGGGCTGGGCGCGGGTGGCCTTGTGCTAAACGGTCGGCGTGGGCCGGCGGAGATCAGCCCGGTCCCACCGTCACCGGCGGTCAGGAGCCCTGAGTCTCCCGGTGAGACACGGGTGTTGCTCGCCGGGAAAAGCGCTGGCAACGGCGCGGAGAGAGGGCGGCCCGGCAAGGTCCGCCGGGGAGCCTTCCCGAGTGGGTCGGGCCGTTTCGGCGGGCGGTGGGTGGGCGGTGGCGGGAGAGGAGAGAAAAGCGGGCCGGCAGTGGGCGGTTTCGGTCGCCGGGGTGCGCAACCCGGCCCTCGGCACGCGCTCTCGCCGCTCGGTCCCACAAAACCGCAGGTCAGCGGAACCCCGGGTGCGGGAAGCCGTCTCGGGATCCGGGTCGTGACTTTCCGGGCTCGCGGACGGCCTTCCGCCCGGCGGCTCCGACCCGAAACGCCCACCGAGAGCCATGCCCCACGCGAAATCCGCCGCCTGAGTACACAAACCGGCCCCGGGCCCCCACTCCCGCCGGCGGGTCCCACAAAACCGCAGGTCAGCGCAAAACAGCGGACCCGAAGGCGTCCCGCCATCCGGATCGAGACCCGCCCAATCCACCAGCAACCCTTCCACCCGCACACCCACCCCGAAACGCCCGCCGAAACGGCCCGACCCACTCGGAAAGGCTCCCCGGCGAACCTCACCGGACCGCCCTCTCTCCGCGCCGTTGCCAGCGCCTTTCCGGCAAGCAACACCCACCTCTCGCCGGGGAACCCAGGGCTCCCGGCCACCGGTGACCGTGGGACCGGGCCGATCTCCGCCGGCCCACGCCGACCGTTTAGCACAAGGCCATCCGCGCCCAACCCCACCAAGACGCGACCGCCGGCCGCAACGGCCCGACCCACCCGGAAAGGCTCCCCGGCGAACCTCACCGGGCCGCCCCTCCGGCTCCGCCGTTGCCGGCGCCTTTCCCGCCGAGCAACGCCCACCTCTCGCCGGAGAGCCCAAGGCTCCCGGCCACCGGCGACCGTGGGACCGGGCCCACCTCCACCAATCCACGCCGACCGTTTAGCACTGAGCCACCCGCTGCCCACCGAGGCGCAACCGCCGCCTGTGAACACCCGACCCACCCCCGGGAAAGCCCCCAGCTCACCCAACCAAGCCGCCCACCCGTCGCTCCCCGCCGGCCCAGGCCGCGCCGCCCGCCGCCCGCCCGCTTCGGGTGTGAGCACATCTTGTCCCGCCAATAGATGTAGGCTACATTTATTAGCGAAGCTAACAACAACGCCGCACACAAATCGTGCGCGTCGCGTGAAGTGAAGTGAATTGAAGTGCGGAGGTCTCGCATGCGGTCCGATTCCGACGGCGGGCAGACCAGGGGCAACACCCGGGCCGAGCACGTCCCCCAGCAGGGCGGCATTCTGAAGCAGCCGATGGCCGTGTGGGCCACCGCGTTCGCGGCCGTGGTCGCGTTCATGGGGATCGGTCTCGTCGATCCGATCCTGCCCTCGATCGCCAAGGGGCTGGACGCGTCGCCGAGTCAGGTGTCGCTGTTGTTCACCAGCTACTTCCTGATCACCGCCGTGGCCATGCTGGTCACCGGCTTCGTCTCCAGTCGGATCGGCGGCCGGCGCACGCTCCTGCTCGGCCTCGCCCTGGTCGTGCTCTTCGCCGGGCTCGCCGGCACCTCGGGATCCGTCGGCGAGCTGGTCGGCTTCCGGGCCGGCTGGGGTCTGGGCAACGCGCTGTTCGTGTCCACCTCGCTCGCCGTGATCGTCGGTGCCGCGAGCGGCGGTTCGTCGGCCGCGATCCTGCTCTACGAATCGGCGCTGGGCCTGGGCATGGCCTGTGGTCCGCTGCTGGGCGCGGTGCTCGGCGACGCCAGTTGGCGCTACCCGTTCTACGGCACGGCCGCGCTGATGGCGATCGGCTTCGCGCTGATCGTCGCGCTGCTCAAGGAACAGCCCAGGCCCACCCGCAGGATCGGCCTGTTGGACCCGCTGAAGGCCCTCGGCCACAAGGGCCTGGCGACCACCGCCGCAGGCGCCTTCTTCTACAACTACGGCTTCTTCACCGTGCTCGCGTTCACCCCGTTCGTGCTGAACATGAGCCCCTACCGCAGCGGCGCGGTGTTCTTCGGCTGGGGCGTGCTGCTCGCCGTGTGCTCGGTCCTGGTCGCCCCTCGGCTCCAGGCCCGGTTCGGCTCCGCGAACGTGGCGGCCGCGAGTCTGGTCCTGTTCGCCGCCGACCTCGGGGTGATCGCCTACGGGTCGAAGGCCGTCATTGTGACCGGTGTCATCGTTTCGGGAGCCTTCATCGGTATCAATAACACCGTGTTCACCGAGATGGCGCTCGAAGTCTCGGACTCGCCGCGACCCGTGGCGAGCGCGGGGTACAACTTCGTGCGCTGGTTCGCCGCCGCGGCGGCGCCGTTCCTGGCGCCCAAGTTGGAGGAGCACTTCAACGTGCACGTGCCGTTCCTGGTCGCGACCGTGACCTGCCTGATCGCCGCCGGCGTGCTGTTCGGCGCGCGCCGCACGCTCGCCGTGGTCGACCGGCACGACGCCCCGACGGCGGCAGGCCGTGCCCCGGCGATCCCGGCCGCGGCCTGACTCGGTCGAGCGAGTACAAATAGTTCGATAACCATCGGAACCAACTGCAAAACCTGCGGAAAAGGAAGTGCACGACATGTACCAGCGGATCCTGGTCGCGGTGGACTCCACTCCCGAAGCCGACGAAGTCCTGGCGCACACCGCTCGACTGGCCGTCGCCGGCGGAGCCGCCGTCCGCGTCCTGCACGTGCAGACCCTGGACGTGGTGGACGGCGGCGGCATGGGCGGTGTCGTCGAGGACGAGACCGCCGACGCTGCGGCCAAGGTGGTCACCGACGCCGTCGCCACGCTCAAGGCGGCCGGCGTGAGCAACGTCGAGGGCTGGACCGAGGAGACCGTGCGCGGCGACGTGCCCAACGCGGTCCTGGACCAGGCCCGCGCCTTCGACGCCGACCTCGTCGTCCTGGGCGCCCGCCGGCACGGCGGCGTGGCCAGCCTGTTCCTGGGCAGCGTCAGCGACTCGGTCGCCCACCGCGCCACCTGCCCGGTGCTGCTGATCCCTTGATCCCCTGATCCTCCGTCCCGCCGGCCCCGACACCCGCACACCCCGAGTGCGGATGCCGGGGCCGGCGACATCCCGGCCGGCGCCGAAATCGCGTGCGGACTCGCGCAGGCGTGCGCGATCCTGCCCCGCATGGCAACCGACAGCTTCCTTCCGCCGTCCGGCACCAGGGACTTCCTCGCCGCGGAATCCGCAGCCCGGGAACGGGCGTTCGCCACCGTCCGCGACGTCTTCGGCCGCTACGGCTTCCAGCCCCTGCACACTCCCGCGTTCGAGCGGCTGGAGGTGCTGACCGGCAAGTACGGGGACGAGGGCGACAAGCTCGTCTTCAAGATCCTCCGGCGCGGCGAGCACGAGGCGACCGGCGAAGCGGACCTGGCGCTGCGCTACGACCACACGGTCCCGCTCGCGCGGGTCGTGGCGAGCCACGGGAGCCGACTCCCCCGGCCCTACAAGCGCTACGCGCTCGCCCCGGTGTGGCGCGCCGACCGGCCGGGCAAGGGCCGGTTCCGCGAGTTCGTGCAGTGCGACCTGGACATCGTCGGGTCGGCCTCCCCGTTGGCCGACGCCGAGGTCGTGTCGGCCCTGTACCAGGCGCTGGAGACGTTGGGCGTCCCCGAGTTCCGGTTCCTGGTCAACTCGCGCAAGGTGCTGATCGGCCTGCTGGAGGTCTACGGGGTGCCGGCCGAGGCCGGTGGCAGCGTACTGATCACGCTGGACAAGCTGGACAAGCTCCGCCCCGAAGCGGTCGTGGCGGAACTGTCCCAGGGTCGCGGCGCCCTTCCCGCGTCGACCGCGAGCAACCTGGTCGCCGATCTCACCGCGTCCGACGCCGTCGCCCGCGTCCGCAAGGAATTGACGCACAGCACGATCGGACAGGCGGGCCTGGCCGAGGTCGACCGCCTGCTCGACCTGCTGTCCGACACCGTCCCGTCGCGGCGCATCGGCTTCGCGCCGAACCTGGTGCGCGGACTCGACTACTACACGGGCGTCATCTACGAGGTGACCGCGCCAAACGTGCCCGGATCGATCGCCTCGGGCGGCCGGTACGACGGCCTGATCGCCGGCATGTCCGCCGGCGCGCAGACCCCGGCGTGCGGCGGGTCGTTGGGCATCGAGCGCATCCTCCCGCTGCTGCCGGCCGCGAACGAGCCGGCCGCGCCCACGCTGGACGTCGCGGTGACCGCACTCGGCGACGACCACACCGACGCGTTCCGGATGGCCGCGGCCATCCGCCGCACCGGCCTGCGTACCGGCGTCTACCTGGGCTCCAGCGGCAAACTCGCCCGCCAATTGAAGTGGGCCGCCGACCAGGGCGCCCGCTTCTGCCTGATCCACGGCCCGGCCGAACAGGCGGCCGGCCGGGTGATCGTCCGAGACCTGACCTCGGGCACCCAGACCACCCACCCGCCGGAGCGAGTCGCGGACTTCTTCGGCGAATAGCCGGCGGCGCGTCAACCCAGCGGCACCGCGCGGCGGTTCGGGTCGCGCAGGTCGGTGCCGTGCCGGAGCCACTTCTCCTGGAGCGCCTCCGCGCCCTGCGCCCGCTTCCAGGCGGCCTCGGCGGGCGTCATCGGGAGCAGCGGGAAGAAGCGGACCGGGTCGGCGGGATCCGGCAGCGGCAGGTCGGCGAGCAGACCGCCGGGTTCGGCGACCAACACCGCGTGGAAGGCGGCGCCCTCCCACAGCGGCCCGCCCAGGTCGAGCGAGGCGCCGGGCGCGATCACCAGGCCCTCCACCTGCGGGGTCGCGCCCAGCACGGCCAACGGTCGCAACACCGAGTCGTGCCCGCCGCGCACCGAGAGCAGCAACTCCGCCCGCGGGCCCGCGATCGGGTCGGCCAGCATCGCCGCCGGATCGGCCATCGGGGCCCGGGACATGCCCAGCGTCGCGTAGCGCACCACGCCGCCGGCGTCCGGCCCGAAGCGCAACACCTCGATGCGATCGGCGCCGACGAAGGTGACGCCGGCCCGGCCGGTCGGATCGCCGAACGCGGCCGTCAGATGTGCCTCGACCTGCGAAGTGGGGTCGACCGGCTCGGGTCCCGGCGTGAAGTCGAACATGCCCGCATGCTAATTCGCCGTCAGCAGGCTTTCGTATACCGGCCATTGCAGTCGGCTCTCTGGTGTACTCTGCATAGTCGGCCCGCCGGATGTGGACATCCTCGCGCGCCATCGGATGACGGACTCGCCCTCGCCCCGACCAGCCGGTCGACGAGCGAAGGCTTTCCCCCAGCGGGGACCGGCCGTGGGAGGTGATCGTGGTGCATACCAGCACACCGTGCAGTACCGGCGGCTCACCCGATCTTCCCCGATCCAGTCGCACGCCCCGCCCTTTCTGAGGGTTTCCGAGACGTTCGCCGGGTTCCGAGCACCGCTTCGCGGTCCGGTACCCGATCTCCGAATTTCCTCCGTGACGGGGCGTCAGGATCTTTTGCCGTTCTTTCGGTGATTCGTTCCGCTTGCACGTGTCGACGCACCCCGCGGCCTGCCCGCCGCGGCGCTGTGGCGTCGGCGCGTGCCGGTCAGTGCAGGAGCCCCGTCATGTCGATGATCCGCGACCTCCGTGCCGCAGTCCGTCCGCTCCGCCGCACCCCGCTGCCGTCGACCAGGCCCGAGGTCGCCGGGAACTGTGTGGTGGATTGCGCCGTGTACCGCGACGGCCGACGCCTGGACGGCTACGCGCATCCCGACTCGGCGATCCACGAGGTACGCGCCGGCGGCGGCTTCGTCTGGATCGGCCTGCACGAGCCGAGCGCGCTCGAACTCGCGGGTATCGCCGAGCGGTTCGGGCTGCACCCGCTCGCCGTCGAGGACGCGGTGCACGCCCACCAGCGGCCCAAGCTGGAGCGCTACGACGACACCCTGTTCGCGGTGTTCAAGACCGTCACCTACGTCGAGCACGAGCAGCTCTCGGCGACCAGCGAGATCGTCGCGACCGGCGAGATCATGGTCTTCCTCGGCAACGACTTCGTGGTCACCGTGCGACACGGCCGGCACGGCGCGCTCGCCGACCTGCGCTGTCGCCTGGAGGACGGCGGCGAACTGCTCGCCGCCGGGCCCTCGGCGGTCCTGCACGCGGTGGCCGACCGGGTGGTGGACACCTACCTCGACGTCGCCCAGCTCATCCAGGACGACATCGACGAGGTCGAGAACGACGTGTTCGGCGGCGGCGGCGCGGGCGACGCGGGTCGGATCTACCAGCTCAAGCGCGAGTTGCTCGAACTCAAGCGCGCCGTCGCGCCGTTGGCCCGTCCGCTGCACTCGCTGGCGGAACGGCCGATGCGCCAGGTGCACCCGGACATCCGCGAGTACTTCCGCGACGTCGAGGACCACCTGTCCCGCGTCGGCGAACAGGTGGCCTCGTTCGACGAGTTGCTGACCTCGATCCTGCAGGCCAATCTCGCGCAGGTGACCGTCGCGCAGAACGAGGACATGCGCAAGATCTCCGCCTGGGTGGCGATCTTCGCGGTGCCCACGATGCTGGCCGGCGTGTACGGCATGAACTTCGAGCACATGCCGGAGCTGAAGTGGCGGTACGGCTACCCGATGACGCTGTCGGTGATCGTGGTCGTGTGCACGCTCATGCACCGGGGCTTCCGCCGCAACGGGTGGTTGTGAGCACGAAGCGCGTGCCCGCGACCACCACCCACCCGGACGCGTCCTACAGGTCGAGCCGGCCCACCAGATTGCGGGCCCGCTCGGCCAGGTCCGTGCGAACCACCACGTCGTAGCGCGACGCGACGATTTGGCTCGTCGAGACGAAGTCCCGGCGCCCGCCCATCGCCTTGTAGCCCAGCCAGCCGAACAGGGCACCCGCCGCGATGCCCCAGACCAGACCCATCAGCACCAACCAGAGCCAACCGTGCGCCCGGACCGCGAAAATGCCCAGGAACAGCCCGATCATCAGGCCGAACCAGGCGCCACTGGCGGCGCCGGACGCCGCCGCCTTGCCCGCGGTGAGCCGGCCGAGCACACTCTCGACCAGCCGCAGGTCGGCGCCGACGATCGCGGTGTTCTGCACCGGGAACTCGTGGTCGGACAGGTAGTCGACCGCCCGCTGGGCCCCCGCGTAGTTCGGATACGACGCGATCACCAGGCCGGTGTCGGCGAGGTCGGGACCGGGCCCGCCGGCGCCCGGAGGGAGATTCTGCTGACCGAACATGGGTGTGCCGCCTCGCCTGGATGCCGGGTGGTGTCGGTTGGTCGTCAGTTGGTCGTCGGTTGGTGGGTCGGGTGGTGCTTCGACCCGGACCGGGTACCCGGCGATATTCGTGACAACACGTGACGATCACCCGAAGAGCCGACTAGTCCGACAACACCTCGCGCACCGCGTCGGCCACCGCGTCCGGCCGGTCCGACATCACGAAGTGCGCCGAGTCGTCCAGCACCTCGCAACGCCCGCGCGGGGACAGGTTCGCCAGAGTGCGCAGCGCGCGCACCCAGCGGGCCCGGGCGGCCAGGCTCTCGTAGCCGCCGGCGGCGGCCAGCACCCGCAACGGCACGTCCGGGAGCGGTGCCACCCGGCGCAGGTCGGCGAGTTCGGCGGCCACGTCGAAGTAGGTGGTGTTCTCGATCAACGCGGTCGCGAAGAACCGGCCCGACCCGTACGCCCCGCGCACCCAGCGCGCGTCCGCCACGTCGCGGTGTCGGCGCGACTGGGTGAACAGGATCGACCGGCGCGCCGCCGGGCCGACCGCGTGCGCCAGCCCGCTGACCCGCATCGCTCCCCCGGTCACCCGCGCGGCCCGGACCCGGGCCCGGCGGGCGGGCCGCCGCCTGGGCTTGTCCTCGTTGCTCGGGTCCACCAGCACCAGGCCCGCGGTGCGCTCGGGGTACATCCGGGCGAAGCCCTCGACGTGGAACGCACCGAGCGAGTGGGCCAGCAGGACGTAGGGACCGGGCAGCGCGAGCGCGTCGGCCAGCGCGGCGATCCGATCCGCCTCGTGGACCAGGGTCGGCGGTCGCGGGTCCGGCTCGGAGTAACCCAGGCCCGGGCGGTCGAACCGGACCACCGTGCAGTCGGCCGTCAGCAGCGGCACCACCGGATCCCAGTCGAACCACGCGCCGCCGAGCCCGCTGGTGGCGATCACCACGGGGCCGGACCCTTCGCGGACCACGTGCAGGGCGGTCCCGTCGATCCGAACGAATGCGCCGGGCGGTACCGGTACCGGGCGTTTCACGGCCATGGCGGGCTCCCGATCACTGGCGGTTACACATTTCGCCATCATCGGCCGCACCCCGGGCCCGCGCCCGCCGCGACGCGACCGCTACCGCCAACCGGAGCGATACCGGACCCGGTTGGTCGCACGGCGCCCGTGCCGCCGACCGGGCACGTGTCGTACCCCGCCCCGGGGATCCGCGGGCGGGGTACGACGGGCCCGGGGCGTCAGCCCTTGAGCTTGTAGTCCTCCAGCAGGCGCCGCCCGATGATCATCTTCTGGATCTCGGCGGTGCCCTCGCCGATCAGCAACATCGGCGCCTCGCGGTAGAGCCTCTCGATCTCGAACTCCTTCGAGAACCCGTACCCGCCATGGATCCGGAACGCGTCCTCGACGACCTCCTTGCAGTACTCGGAGGCCAGGTACTTGGCCATCCCCGCCTCGAGGTCGTTGCGCTCGCCGGCGTCCTTCTTGCGCGCCGCGTTGACCATCATCGCGTGCGCGGCCTCGACCTTGGTGGCCATCTCGGCCAGCTTGAACTGGATCGCCTGGTGGCCGGTCAGCGGCTTGCCGAAGGTCTCCCGCTGCTGCGCGTACCGGATGCCCAGCTCGAAGGCGCGCTGCGCGACCCCGCAGCCGCGCGCGGCCACGTTCACCCGGCCCACCTCGACGCCGTCCATCATCTGGTAGAAGCCCTTGCCGGGCACCCCGCCCAGGATCCGGTCGGCCGGCACCCGACAGTTGTCGAGCACCATCTCGGTGGTGTCGACTCCCTTGTAGCCCATCTTCTCGATCTTGCCGGGGATGGTCAGGCCCGGGCGCGTCTCGCCGAAGCCGGACTCCTTGTCGATCAGGAACGTGGTCATGTTCCGGTAGACCGACTCCTCGCCCAGCTCGGTCTTGGTGAGCACCGCGACCAGGTTGGCGCTGCCGCCGTTGGTGAGCCACATCTTCTGGCCGTTGAGCACGTAGAACTCGCCGTCCGGCACCGCCTTGGTGCGGATCGCCGAGACGTCCGACCCGCAATGCGGCTCGGACATCGAGAACGCGCCCCGGATCTCGCCCTCGGCCATCTTCGGCAGGTAGTACGCCTTCTGCTCGTCGGTGCCGTGCTGCTTGATCATGTACGCGACGATGAAGTGCGTGTTGATGATGCCGGACACGCTCATCCAACCGCGCGCGATCTCCTCGACCACGAGGGCGTAGGTCAGCAGCGACTCGCCGAGGCCGCCGTACTCCTCCGGGATCATCAGACCGAACAGGCCCATGGCCTTCATGCCCTCGACGATCTCCGCCGGGTACTCGTCCCGGTGCTCCAGCTCGGTGGCGACCGGGATGATCTCCTTGTCCACGAAGGTGCGGACGGTGGCGAGGATCTCCCGCTGGACATCGGTGAGTCCGTCGGTCTGTGCGAGGCGGCCCATGGGCGGCGCTCCTTCCGTCTGCGCATGTCCGGGCCTCACCCACCGAGGTCCCGGCCACGCTTCTGGTTGAGAGAGTTACCGGGGAGTATCCACGAGCGCGGCGAGTCGCGACAGAGGGGGTCCGTAACGCGGGCACGTCGATTTCGAACGCACTGACAGGCATACGGACCGGCGATCACCCAAGGTCAGAACCGCACTCCGGCGCGCCACACCCCACGCACCAGCGGCACCCCCGGCCGGTAGGCCAGATGTACGTGCGAGGGCGCGTCGAGTTCGACCACGTCGGCGCGCGCGCCCGGACGCAGCACGCCCACGTCCGTGCGGCGCAGCGCACGCGCGCCACCGGCGGTCGCCGCGTGCAGCGCCTGGTCCGGGGTCATGCCCATGTCGCGGACCGCGAGCGCGATGCAGAACGGCATCGACGTGGTATAGCTCGAACCGGGGTTGCAGTCGGTGGACAGCGCGACGTCGACGCCGGCGGCGAACAGCCGGCGGGCGTCGGGGTAGACCGCGCGGGTGGAGAACTCGGCGCCCGGGAGCAGCGTGGCCACCGTGTCGCCGGCGGCGAGCGCGTCCACGTCGGCGTCGGTGAGGTGGGTGCAGTGGTCGGCCGAGGCCGCGCCGAGTTCGACGGCGAGTTGTACGCCGGGCCCGGGGCCGAGCTGGTTGGCGTGCACGCGCGGGATCAGGCCGCGGGCGGCGCCCGCCTTCAGGATCGCCCGGGCCTGGTCGCCGTCGAAGGCGCCGCGCTCGCAGAACACGTCCACCCAGCGGGCGTGCGGCGCACACGCGTCGAGCATCGGGCCGGTGACCAGGTCGACGTAGCCGGCCGCGTCGTCCGCGTACTCCGGCGCGACGATGTGTGCGCCCAGGTAGGTGGTCTCGGGGGTGAACGCGGACGCGATCCGCAGCGCGCGTTCCTCGTCCGCGACGGTGAGGCCGTAGCCGGACTTGATCTCGATCGTGGTGGTGCCCTGGCGGGCCGCCTCCGCGATCAGCCGTGCGGCGTTGTCGGCCAACTGTTCGTCGCTCGCGGCGCGGGTCGCGGCGACGGTGGTTCGGATGCCGCCGGCCCGGTACGCCTGGCCGGACATCCGCGCGTCGAATTCGGCGGTGCGGTCGCCCGCGAACACCAGGTGCGCGTGCGAGTCGACGAAGCCCGGGTGCACCGCGCGCCGCTGGGCGTCGTGCCGGGTGTCGGCGTCGGGGGCACTCGCGGCGGCCCCCACCCACGCGACCCGGTCGCCGTCGAGCACGAGCGCCGCGTCGCGGATCAGGCCGAGCGGGCCCGATCCCAGGTCCGGGTCGTTGGTGACCAGCGAGCCGATGTTGGTGATGAGGGTGGTGGCCACGCGCGAGTGGTCCCTTCGGTCCGAGGTGGAGTGGCCGCTTCGAGGAGGAGGCGGCCGTGGATCAGCCGAACAGCCCGTGCACGGCCGCGGTCAGCGCCTGCGGGACCGCGTCCACGAGTTGGTGCACGCCGTCGCGGACGATGGTGCGACCGCCGACCATGACGTGCGTGACGTCGCTCGCGGTGGCCGCGAACACCGCCGCCTCGGTGGCCAGACGCGGGACGGTGCCGGCCAGGCGGACCGAGTCCAGGCCGATCGTGGTCAGGTCGGCCAGGGCGCCGGGCTCGATCCGGCCGGCGTCGGCCCAACCGAGCGCCCGATGGCCGGTGGCGGTGGCGTACGCGAGCAGCGCGGCGGAGGTGAAGTGGCCCCGCTGCCCGGTGCGCAGCCGTTCGTCGAGTTCGACCGCGCGGGCCTCCTCGAACAGGTCGATCACCGCCTGGCTGTCGCTGCCCAGGGACAGCGGCACGCCCGCCCGGGCCAGCTCGCCGGCCGGACCGATGCCGTCGGCGAGGTCGCGTTCGGTGGTCGGACAAAAGCACACGCCCGCACCGGCCCGGGCCAGTGCGGCGATGTCGGCGTCGGTGAGGTGGGTCGCGTGTACCGCCGTCGCGTGCGCGCTCCAGAAGCCGTGCGCGTCCAGCAACCCGGTGGGGGTGAGCCCGTGATGCGCGACGCACGCCGCGTTCTCCGCTGGCTGCTCGGACAGGTGCACGTGCACCGGGACACCCGCGGTACGGGCGGCCCAGGTCGCGTAGTCGTCCTTCGCGGCGAACGCCCGGACCGAGTGGACGGCCGCGCCGATCCGGGTGTTCTCGTCGCCGCGCAGCGCGCTCCAGCGCTGGTACCAGGCGTCCGAACCGCCGTCGCCGAACCGACGCTGCACGCCCTCCAACGGCCGATAGCCGTCGGCGGTGAGGCCGCCGTGCAGGTAGCAGGTGTCCAGCAGGGTGATCCGGATGCCGGCCTGGCGGGCCGCCTCGATCAGCGCGTGGCCCATCGCGTTGGGGTCGCGGTACGGGGTGCCGTCCGGGCCGTGGTGCAGATAGTGGAACTCGCCGACGGAGGTGATCCCGGCCAGGGCCATCTCCGCGTACACCGCCCGGGCGAGCGCCAGGTAGCTGTCCGGGTCCAGCCGGCCGGCCGCCTGGTACATCTGGTCGCGCCAGGTCCAGAACGTGCCGGTGCCGGTCTGGGTGCGTCCGCGCAGCGCCCGGTGGAAGGCGTGCGAGTGGGCGTTGGCCAGGCCCGGCAGGGTCAGGCCGGGCAGCACCGAGGCGCCCGGGGGCACCGGGCGGTCGGGGGTGACCGACTCGATCCGGCCGTCCTCGATCGAGAGCACCACGTCGCGTTCGATGCCGGTGCGGGTCTGCACCAACTCACACCAGTACTCGCTCACCCGAGATCCTCGCTCATCAGGTCGGCCACCACGTCGGCGAGCGCCGTGACGCCCGTCAGGCAGTCCACCATCTCGGCGCGTTCCGCCGGCGAGTGCGACACGCCGGTCGGGTTGCGCACGAACAACATCGCGGTGGGCACACGCGCGGACAGGATGCCCGCGTCGTGCCCGGCGCCGGTGGGCAGGATCGGCGCGCCGCCGAGCCGCTTGGCAAGCCGGTCGCGCAGCGAGCCCTCGAACTCGACGACCGGGGTGAACGACTCGCGGGTGACCCGCACGTCGACCCCGTCCCGGTCGCCGCGCTCGGTGGCGGCCCGGATGATCTCGGCGACCACCTCGTCCAGGGTGTGCTCGTCGGCGGCCCGCGAGTCGAGCCAACCGCGCACCTCGGAGGCGATCGCGTTGGCCGCGCCGGGGCGCGCGTCGACCTTGCCGAAGGTGGCCAGCGCCCCGGAGAGGTGGGCCTTCTTCCGGGCCGCGAGCACGGTGTTGGCGTAGGTCAGCATCGGGTCGTGCCGGTCCTCCAGGCGGGTGGTGCCCGCGTGGTTGGCCTCGCCGCGGAAGTCGAACCGCCAGCGCCCGTGCGGCCAGATCGCCGAGGCCACGCCCACCGCGCGATCGCGGTGCACCAGGTCGCGGCCCTGTTCGACGTGCAGTTCGACGAACGCGCCGACCCGGCCCAGCCGTTCCGGATCGGCGCCGATCCCGGCCGGATCGAACCCGGCCCGCTCCATCGCGTCGCCCAAAAGGATCCCGTCGGCGTCCCGCAGGGCCCGCGCCTGATCCGGCGTCAGCACCCCGGCGGACAACCGCGATCCGACGCACGCGACGTTGAACCGGGCGCCCTCCTCGTCGGCGAAGTTGACGATGCCCAGCGGCCGCGCCAAGTCGGCGCCGCGCTCGCGCAGCAGGTCGAGTGCGGCGAACGAGGAGACCACGCCCAGCGGCCCGTCGTAGGCACCGCCGTCCGGCACCGAGTCCAGGTGGCTGCCGATCACGATCGCGTCGGCGCCGGGCGCGGTCCACGCCCACTGGTTGCCGTTGCGGTCCTCCTCGTAGCTCAGATTCCGGTTCTCGGCCTGCTCGCGAAACCACGCGCGGCACTCCGCGTCGGCGCCGGTCCACGCGTACCGGCGGTAGCCGCCGGTCGTGGCGCGACCCACCGGAAGCAGGTCGCGCCACATCGCCTCGAAGCCGGTGCTCACGCGTCGCCTTCGCGCATCGGCACCCGCACGTCGCGCTCGTCCGCGACGTCGAGCGCACGGTCGTAGCCGGCGTCCACGTGCCGGATCACGCCCATGCCGGGGTCGTTGGTGAGCACTCGGCGGATCTTCTCGCCCGCCAGCGGTGTGCCGTCCGCGACGGTGACCTGACCGGCGTGGATCGAGCGGCCGATGCCCACCCCGCCGCCGTGGTGGATGGACACCCACGAGGCGCCCGAGGCCACGTTGACCATCGCGTTCAGCAGCGGCCAGTCGGCGATCGCGTCGGAGCCGTCGAGCATGCCCTCGGTCTCCCGGTACGGGCTGGCCACCGAGCCGCAGTCGAGGTGGTCGCGGCCGATCACGATCGGCGCGGCCAACTCGCCCGAGGCGACCATGTCGTTGAACCGCTCGCCGGCCTTGTCCCGCTCGCCGTAACCCAGCCAGCAGATCCGCGCGGGCAGCCCCTGGAAATGCACCTTCTCCTGGGCCAGCTTGATCCAGCGGGCCAGCGACTCGTTCTCCGGGAACAGGTCGAGCACGGCCTTGTCGGTCTTGGCGATGTCGCGCGCGTCGCCGGAGAGCGCGGCCCAGCGGAACGGGCCCTTGCCTTCGCAGAACAGCGGCCGGATGTACGCCGGGACGAAGCCGGGGAAGTCGAACGCGCGGGTGTAGCCCGCCAGTTGCGCCTCGCCGCGGATCGAGTTGCCGTAGTCGAAGACCTCGGCGCCCTTGTCCTGGAAGCCGACCATCGCCTCGACGTGGCGGGCCATCGACTCGCGGGCGCGCTCGGTGAACTCGGCGGGCTTGGTGCGCGCGTACTCGGCCATGTCCTCGAACGCGACGCCGACCGGGAGGTAGGCGAGCGGGTCGTGGGCCGAGGTCTGGTCGGTGACGATGTCGATCGGCGCGTCCATCGCGAGCAGTTGCGGGACCAACTCGGCGGCGTTGCCCAGCAGGCCGATGGACAGCGGCCGGCGGGCGTCGCGCGCCTGGACCGCGAGCTCCAGCGCGGCGTCCAGCGTCTCGACCCGGGTGTCGCAGTAGCCGTGCTCGATCCGGCGGTCGATCCGCGAGGGGTCGCAGTCGATACAGATGACCACGCCGCCGTTCATGGTCACCGCCAGCGGCTGCGCGCCGCCCATGCCGCCCAGGCCGGCGGTCAGCGTGATGGTGCCTTCCAGGGTGCCGCCGAAGCGCTTGGCCGCCACCGCGGCGAAGGTCTCGTAGGTGCCCTGGAGGATGCCCTGGGTGCCGATGTAGATCCACGAGCCGGCGGTCATCTGGCCGTACATGGTCAGACCGGCCGACTCCAGCCGGCGGAACTCCTCCCAGTTGGCCCAGTCGGGCACCAGGTTGGAGTTGGCGATCAGCACGCGCGGGGCCCACTCGTGGGTCTGCATCACGCCGACCGGACGGCCGGACTGCACGAGCAGCGTCTCGTCCTGCTTCAGCGTGGTCAGCGTGCGGGTGATCGCCTCGAAGGAGCGCCAGTCGCGGGCCGCCTTGCCGGTGCCGCCGTAGACGACCAGCTTGTCGGGGTGCTCGGCGACCTCGGGGTCGAGGTTGTTGAGCAACATCCGCAGGGCGCCTTCCTGCTGCCAGCCGCGGGTGGTGAGCGTGCTTCCGCGTGGTGCGCGCACCTCGCGCGGTCCTGCGGTGTGGTCCGACATGGCGGCGCCCCTTCTGTCCCGATGCACGATTTCTGTATGAAAACATTCAGTCGCTTCGAGAGTGAATCTATCTGTTCCGCAAGGCGTCGCCAAGAGAGCCCCGGCCGCGCGAGCGAGCCGGCCCGGTGCGACATCGGGGGACTTGACCCATTCGGAGCCATTTCATGCCATCGGTGGTCGGCGCGCGGCGGCGCCGGGTAGCCGGACCGCATGGATCTGCAGGAGGTGCTCTGGGCGATCACCGCACTGGGCGCGTTCGTCGCCTTCGCCGGCCTGGTGATGCTGGTGCGCGGCCGCGGGCGTGAGCCGGGCGTGGTGGCACTGGTGGTGATGATCGGCGCGCTGTTGTGCACCGGCGGCTTCCTGCTCAGCATCCCGCGCTATCGGGACACCGCGCTGATCGCGGGCGGCGCGGCGCTCGTCGGCGTACTGGCCATGCTGGGCGCGATCTCGCTGATGCCGGCGGAGCGCGGCCCCGGCCGGCCGCCGACCCCCGAGCGGCACGTCTCGCTCGACAAGGATCCCCGGCGGCGTTAGGGCGTGTCCTTTGTCCCCGCCCGGCCGCTCACACGTCGAACAAGCCGCGCTCGCCCGCCTGTCGCTCGAACTCCTCCAGCCGAACCTGCGCCCGCGCGGGCTCGATGTCGCACATCGCCTGGAGCAGGATCTGCCCCATCAGGATCGGCGCGCCGTACGAATCGAAGACCAGTTGCGAGCCGACGCCCGCGATCAGCACCGCGTCGGACAGGGCCGCCGCCGGCGCGAACGGGCTGTCGGTGACGGTGACGATCCGCATGCCCAGATCACGCGCGACCCGCAGGCCCTCGGCCAACTCGCGCGGATACCTCGGCAGCGCGAAGCACAGCAGGCCGGTCGCGCCCGCCGCGCGGGCCTGGTCGAGTCGGTCCACCAGGAGCGAGCCGCCCTCGTCCAGGACCCGCACCTCGGGCAACACCTTGGCCGCGAAGTAGCCGAAGCCGCGCGCGGGCGCCATGCCGGTACGCAGACCGAGCACCACCAGCGGGCGTGAGGGCGCCAGCAGCGCGGCGGCGCGCGCGATCGGGCCCGGGTCGGCGAGTTGCTCGGCCAGGCGGGTCAGGTTCGCGATCTCGGCGTGCACGGCGCCGACGTATTCGTTGCGGTCCACCTCGGCCGAGGACTCGGCGGTGGTGGGCAACCCGAGTTCGCGCAGGTGCCGGCGCAGCGCCGGATAGCCGTCGAAGCCGAGCGCGACCGCGAACCGGGTCACCGACGGCTGGCTGACCCCGGCGAGCTGGGCCACCTCGACGCTGGAGAGGAACACCGCCTCGCCCGCGTGCCGGACCAGGCAGTGCGCGATCCGGCGCTGGGTGGGGGTGAGCCGGTGGCGCTCGAAAAGGGCGAGCAGGCGGGCGGAAGGGCTCGCGTCGTCGTCGGCCACCGACATGTCTCCTCGTTGCTGGTCGTCGCTCGGCCGCGCCCGCCGCCGCGGCGGACGTGGTTCGGCACCGTGGACGTGGTTCGGCACTACGGGTGGACGCGGACCGCCACCAAAGCGGCGGTCCGCGTCGGACAATCCTGCCTGATCTGACGTGATGTCAGTTCGGCCCGCTCCGGATCAGTTCAGCTCGCCGGACACCGAGGCGGCGGCCTCGACCACCTTGCCCGCCCGGACGAAGGCGTCCGCGGCCTCCAGGTCGGGGGCCAGGAAGCGGTCCGGGCCCACCCCTTCGCCGCCGCTCGCCCGCAGCGCGGCGATCACCGCGGCCGTGGCGGGCGCCGGGGCACCCAGGCCGGCGGCCACGCGCATGTCCAGGGCACGGGCGGCGGTGGTGAGTTCGATGGCCAGGACGCGGTTCAGGTTGTCGATCGCGCGGCGCAGCTTGCGGGCCGCGCTCCAGCCCATCGAGACGTGGTCCTCCTGCATCGCCGAGCTGGGGATCGAGTCCGCCGAGGCGGGCACCGCCAGCCGCTTGCACTCGGAGACGAGCGCGGCCTGGGTGTACTGGGCGATCATCAGGCCGGAGTCGACCCCGGGGTCGTCGGCCAGGAACGCCGGCAGCCCGTGCGAGCGGGAGGGGTCGAGCAGGCGGTCGGTGCGGCGCTCGGCAATCGAGCCGAGGTCGGCCACCGCGACGGCGAGGAAGTCGAGCACGTAGCCGACCGGGGCGCCGTGGAAGTTGCCGTTGGACTCGATCCGGCCGTCCTCCAGGATCACCGGGTTGTCCACGGCGGAGGCGAGTTCGCGGTCGGCGACCAGCAGCGCGTGCGCGAGGGTGTCCCGACCCGCGCCCGCGACCTGCGGCGCACAGCGCACCGAATAGGCGTCCTGCACCCGAGGCGCCGCGTCCTGATGGTGCCCGGTCAGCGCCGAGCCCTGGAGCACCCGCAGCATGTTGGCCGCGCTGGCCGCCTGGCCCGGGTGCGGGCGGATGGCGTGCAGCGCCGGGTCGAGCACCCGGGAGGTGCCGAGCAGCGCCTCCATGGTCATCGCGGCGGTGATGTCGGCGGTGGTGAACAGGCGGGCGAGGTCGGCTCCGGCCATCAACAACATGCCCAGCATGCCGTCGGTGCCGTTGATCAGCGCCAGCCCCTCCTTCTCCTTGAGCTCGATCGGCTCCAGGCCGGCGGCGGCGAGCAGTTCGGCGGCGGGTCGCACCACGCCGTCGCGGCCGGCCGCCTCGCCCTCGCCGGTGAGCACGAGCGCGCAGTGCGCCAGCGGGGCCAGGTCGCCACTGCAGCCGAGCGAGCCGAATTCGCGGACCACCGGCGTGATGCCCGCGTTGAGCAGCCCGGCCATGGTCTGCGCGACGATCGGCCGCACCCCCGTACGACCCGAGCACAGGGTCTTGAGCCGCAGCAACATCAGCGCGCGGACCACCTCGTCCTCGACCCGGGGGCCCATGCCGGCCGCGTGCGAGCGCACCAGCGAGTGCTGGAGGCGGGTGCGCAGTTCGGGGCTGATGTGCCGGACGGCGAGCGCGCCGAAGCCGGTGGACACCCCGTAGACGGGTTCGGTGCGCGCGGCGAGTCCCTCGACCACCGCGCGGGAGCCGGCCATCGCCTTGAGCGCGAGGTCGGTGAGTTCGACGCGTGCGCCGGCGCGGGCGACCGCGAGGACGTCCTGCGGAGACATCCCGGCCTCGCCGATCGAGACGGTGGCGGGGGCGGTTTCGAGGGCGTTGTGCAGATCATTATTCACTCGAACATTATGTGCATGGATTGCGACAATGCCAGGGGCGGCTACCGTGCCGGATGGCGTTCGGGACGTTCGTGTCGTGCCGAACGTTCGAGTCGTACACCTCCGGAGCGAATCCGAGCGCCCGGAGCGGACCGAGGAAAGGCAGTGCCGTGGGTCGGGTCACCTCTCGCCACAAGGTCTTGCGGCTGGGCGGCGACGCACCGGCCGTCACCCGCACCGACACGCTCGTCGCCGAGGAGCCGCTGGACATCCGGATCGGCGGGCGCACCATCACGGTGACCATGCGCACACCGGGCGACGACTTCGACCTGGTCGCCGGATTCCTGGCGGCCGAGGGCGTGGTCGGCGCGGCCGAGGACCTGGCCGCGATGCGCTACTGCGCGGGCACCGACGACGAGGGCCACAACACCTACAACGTGGTGGACGCGGTGCTCGCACCGCACGTGCCCGCCCCTGACCCGGGCCTGATGCGCGGGGTGTGGACGTCGAGCGCGTGCGGGATCTGCGGCAGCACCGGCATCGACGGGCTGCGCCGGATGTCCCGCTTCGACGTGCACGCGGACGAGGTGCGGGTGGACGCCGAGGTGCTGTACGCGCTGCCCGATCGGCTGCGCGCGGCGCAGAAGGTGTTCGCCAGCACCGGCGGCCTGCACGCGGCGGGTCTGTTCACCGCGACCGGCGAGATGGTGTGCGTGCGCGAGGACGTGGGCCGGCACAACGCGGTGGACAAGGTGGTCGGCTGGGCGCTGCGTGAGGGCCGGTTGCCGTTGGCCGGACACGTGCTGATGGTGAGCGGACGGGCCTCCTTCGAGCTGACCCAGAAGGCCGCGATGGCGGGGGTGCCGATGATGGCCGCGGTGTCCGCCCCGTCCGGGCTGGCGGTTGACCTGGCCGCGGACGCGGGGGTTACCCTGGTCGGCTTCCTGCGCGGGCGCTCGGCCAATGTGTACAGCCATCAGGATCGGGTGACGGTGCGGCGCGGCGACCCGTCGGCCTGAGTGCGGAGACCGGCCCGGAAACCGACGACGGCCCGTTACTCCGGCAGCGAGGCGCCCCCGGTCAGCGCCACCGCGACCAGCGCGCGCAACACCGGGGCCAGGCCGGTGACGCTCAGACTCAGGTCGTCGGCGTAGATCTCGACCAGCCAGCCGCCCGCGGCGTTGCTGCCGCCGGCGGCGACCATCGCCTTGTAGCCGCCGACCAGGAGCAGGTCCTCCTCGGCCGGGTCGGTGCCCGGGTTGCCCAGTTCGGCGACGAAGCTGCCGCCCTGCACCGCGTCCGCCGTGGCCGGGTAGTGCGCCAGGTCGTATTCGGCGGCGACCGCGTCGTAGCGCGACCCCGATTCGCTCTGCACGCCGGTCAGTCGGTGGATCGAATAGCGCACGGTGCGCAGGACCCGGCCGCCCGGCGGCAGGTAGGACACCCACCAGGCGACCCCGTCCAGCATCCGGGCGAAGGTGTCGGCGACGATTTCCAGCCGGCCCAGGGTGTCCGCGCGATGCACGCTCTTGGGCTCGCGCTCGTCCAGCACGGCGAGCACCGCCGCGAGCAACCGGCCGGGTTCGGCGTTGTGCAGCGCGCCCCGGAAGCGGCGCCGGTCGCGGTGCGGACCGGGGCCCTCCGCCTCCGCCTCCTCCTGCGCCTCGCTCGCCAGCGACAGGGTCAGGTCGGGCTGCTGGCCGCGGCCGGCGACCACCGGCCGGGTCGAGCGGGAGCCCTTGGCCCGGTACTGCGCCGCGTCGGCGAGCCGGAACAGGCGATCCGCGCTGGTCACCGGGCCCACCGGGTCGCCGGTGGAGGCCACGCCGCAGGCCACGCCCTCGCCGTCGTGCATGCGCAGCGCGCGTCGACACAACTCCTCGGCGACCACGACCACGTCGTCCGGCGGATAGCCCTCGGCCAGTACACAGAACTCGTCGCCGCCGAGCCGGGCGGCCATCGCCCCCGGCAACATCGCGCCACACGCGGAGAGCTGGTCGGCGAAGCGCTCCAGGAGCCGGTCGCCGACGTCGTGCCCACGTTCGTCGTTGAGCCGCTTGAGGCCGTTGACGTCGCAGACGATCAGGCTGACCACGACGCCGTCGCGGTAGTGCCGGGCCATCGCCTCGTCCAGCCTGGCGTCGATCGCGCGTCGATTGGCCAGCCCGGTCAGCGGGTCGGTGAAGGCCAGCTTCTCGATCCGCTCGAAGTGTTCCGCCTGGGCCAGGCCGGCCGAGATCTGCGCGGCCAGCACCCCGGCGAACTCGGCGTCCACCGGTTCGAAGCGCGGCTGGTCGGCACGCCGGGCCAGATACAACTCGCCCCACACCCGGCCCTCGACCATGATCGGCGCGACCACGCAGTCGTGCCGACCCCGGCGCAACATCGCCGCGACCCGCTCGGCGTCGCGCGCGTGCTCGGGATCGTCCACACAGCGCGACCACGTGGTCGGCCAGGCCGCGGACTCGATGATGTCCGGGAAGTCGGTGACCGGATACGTCTCCGCGGTGGGCAGCGGTTCCTCGCCCTCGGCGAGTTCGCCGTCGTTGACCAGCACCCGCAGCCGCCCGGTGTCCCGCTCCCAGACCGAGATCGAGGCGTGCGCGGCCTCCGTCGCCAGCCGCGCCTGGGTCGCGGACACCCGGACCACCTCGGAGAAGTGATGGGTCGTGGCGAGCGTCTTGGCCAGATGGATGATCGCGTGCAGCCTGCGGGCCGCGTCCGGACCCTCGACCAGGGCGACGGGTTCCGGACACGTGTCTCCCGGCATGCCGGGCAGATCCTCGGGTGTGCCGCCCGAGCCCTCCGTTCCCGGAGCACTCGGATCGGGTCGCGAAGCTACGGTCCTCACCCCCAATCCACCAGCACCCAGACCAGAGGATATGTCATGTATTGCCCGATTAACCGCAACGTGCACCCGCGTCATGCCGCCACCTCGACGGGTCGCTGTTCGCGTGCGTTCCTGTTGTCGGCGCCGGTCGGCGCCGGCATCCGTGCTCGGATACCCGCGCGTAGGCCCGGGGGCTCGCTGCGATGCGAGCGAAGCGCTTGTATACCCCGGCTTCGCGTCCTGCGCACATTACTCCTGTGCCCGGAACCCGCAACGCCCCGTGTCCGCTCCGTAGCGCAGCAGGGTGGTGGGCGGAGCGTGGTTGTGAAGAGAGCGTGGAGGGGTCCCGGGAGCGGGGCCGAAAGAGTACGGTCGCGGGCACAGCCCGAAGGAGCGAACGCGTGCCCACGCTTTCCGTCATCGCCGCGATCGACATACCGGCCGTCCGGATCTGGGAGGCGGTGGGAGACTTCGAGGACCCGTCCAACTGGTACGCCCGGCCGATCGAGGGACACTCCCGGGGCGAGCGACGCGTACGCAGGCCGGACGGCTCGACCGTGCGCGAACGACTGGTCTCGCACGACGCGGTCGGGCACACCTACACCTACCGGGCGCTCGACGGTCCGCCGCTGCTGGGCCGACTCGCGCTGGAGTCGATCGCGGGCGGCACGATGTGCCTGGTCGTGTGGTCGGTGCGGTTCGAGAGCACACCGAGCGAACAACTCCCGGTGTTGCGCGAACTCGAACACCGGGTGATGCGACCCGCGCTGCGGACGCTGCGCGAGACGTTCGCCTGAGCGCGGCGCGAGAGGTCGGGCGCCGGCCTCAGCCGCCGCTCACACCGAGCGGATCGGGCAGCAGAGTGCCCGGGCGGCACACCGTCCACGGTTCGACCAGACCCAGGCCGCGGACCGGCCGGCGCCACATGGGGTGCAGTTCGTAGCGGTCGTCGCCCTCCAGGGCCGCGGCCAGTTCGCGATCGACCACCACCGCGTCCTTGGGGCTGAGCGCGGTCAGCCGACTGGCCAGGTTGACCGTGGTGCCGAACACGTCGCCCATCCGCGAGAGCACGTGGCCGTACGCGATGCCCACCCGCAGCGCGGGCAGCACCTCCTCCTGGGCCATCGCCTCGACCAGGCGCAGGCCCAGCTCGACCGCCGAGTCCGGCGAGAAGGTCACGAACAACACCTCGTCGCCCAGCGTCTTGACCAGTCGCCCGCCCTGCCCGGCGATCACGTCGACGGCGGTGTCCTCGAAGGTCTGCACGAGCCGGCCGAGCTCGGCCTCCTCCAGATTGCGCGACAGCCGGGTGAAGCCGACCAGGTCGGCGAAGCCGACGGCCAGCGACTGGCCCACCGTCTGCGGATCGGTCAGGCCCTGCATCGCCCGCGAACTGGCCGCGGCCAGGTGGCGCCGCCAGGCGTAGATGACCAGCGGTTCGAGTTCGAGCATCACGTCGCCGGCGGTGGTGACCACCTGCTCGGAGCGGCTGCCGGTGAGTTCGTTGCCGATGTACTCCACCCACGCCTCGGTCTGCCACTCGGCGAACCGGGCCATGGTCTGGCCGACCGAGCGCACGAACTGCGCCGCGACGGTGGCCGGCAACAAGCCGGACTCGGTCAGCTCGCGCAGGTGCTTGAGCGCCGCGACATCGGCGTCGGTGAACGCGCGGGCCGGGCCGAAATCGGCGAAGCCCAGGCCGCGCCACAACCGGCGGGCCTCGTCCAGGGGCACCCCGACCAGGTCGGCGACCTGGCCGGAGGTGTATCGGCGAGGGGCACCGAGCACGACCTGCTCGACGTCGGCGATGGTGTTGTGGACCGCCTCGATGTCGGACAGGTCGGGCAGGGCGTGCTGATCGGCCGCGTCGGCCCCGGCGCCCGCGCCGGGCTCCACGCGGGTCCGTTCCTCGGGCATGTGGCTCCACCGGGTGTGCGAAGGATGGTCTCGTCGGAGCCACACTACGTGTCGGGGGTCACAAAGGTTCGGGGTCGGGCGGTGCCGGGTACTTCTTCCGCCCCGCGGCGGCCCGCTCGACGAGTACCAGCAGCTCGCTCTGCAGCCGCACCGCGTGCGGCAGACCGGGCAGTTCGAGCTGCTCCCGGTCGCCGACGGGGACCAGTACGACGGTGCCGGCGCCGAGCACGCGGTCCACGAACGACTCGTGCTCGACGAGTACGTCCTCCACGCGGGCGAACGGCACCACCCGGATCTCCCGGGTCAAGGTGCCGGTACGCACGGTCAGCCGATCGGCGGCGACCGCGTACAGCGTGCCCAGCCAGGCCAGCCACGGGGCGATGCTCCAGCGGGCCAGGACCGCGAGCCCGGCCAGGAGTACGGCGGACCGAATCCAACCCGAGGCGGCGTCCGGTGAGGTCAGCGCGGCGAGGAAACCGGTGACCGCGACGGTGCCGAAGAGGGCGAGGGTGGGGCGGACGAGGTGCATCCAGTGCGGGCGCACGACGAAGAGTGTGTCGTCGTCGACCTCGGCTGTGATGGTGAACACCGGGCCTCCTGGTGAGTCACCACCGATTGTGCGGGGCCCTGGGGCGGGCGGCCGGGAGGCGTGCCGAAGGCACGGGGTTTTGCGCCCGCCCGCCTCATCCGCTGCGTGCGATGGGCGGGCCGCGGATGTCGGGCGGCGGCGGAGCCGAGACGGCCTCGCGGCCGAGGAGACGGGGACGGGTGGCCGGGGCGACGAGGCCGCGGGAGACAAAACGCCGTCGTGGCCCGGGACGAGTGTGCGCGTGCCGCCGCCGGCCGGAAGGAGCCGGGACGGCCTCGGCACGGGGCCGTCCCGGGGTGTGGTCAGTCGGCCGTCGGGCGGACGTGGACGACGTCGCCGGCCCCCACCGCGGTGGAGCCCGCCGAGGTGGTGACCAGGAGGCGGCCGTCCTCGTCGATGCCGGTGGCCGGGCCCTCCAGGGTGCGGTCGGCGGGCAGTTCGACCCGTACCCGGCGGCCGATCGTGGCGCACGCGTCGGTATAGGCGGTGAGCAGGCCGCTCGTGCGCGCGTCGCCGCCGGCCAGCCGCCAACGGGTGTACCACTCCTCCAGCTCGCGCAGGATCGCGCGCAGGATCGGATCGCGGTCGGTGTTCTCGGCGCCCGCCAACGCCAACGAGGTCGCGGTCGGGACCGGCAGTTCCTCCTCGCGCAGCGAGACGTTCAGGCCGATCCCCAGGACCACCCCGGCGCCGGCCCGCTCGGCCAGGATCCCGGCCAGCTTGCGTTCGCCCACGAGCAGGTCGTTGGGCCACTTCAGACGCGCGTCCACGCCGGTCACCCGGGACACCGCCGAGGCCGCGGCGACCCCGGCGAGCAACGGCAACCAGCCCCAGCGCGCGACCGGCACCTCGGTCGGTGCCAGCGTCACCGACATCGCGATGCCCGAACGCGGCGGCGCACTCCAGCGCCGGTCCAGCCGGCCCTTCCCCGCCACCTGCGACTCGGCGACCAGAACCAACCCCTCCTGCTCGTCGCCCCGCCGGGCGAGGTCGGAGTTGGTCGATCCGGTCTCGGGCAAGACGTCGATCTCGCGCCACAGCCCACCGGGTACCAGCAGAGCCTGGCGCAGCGCCGCCTCACGCAGCGGAGGGCGGTTGAGATCCGTGAAAGGAGAGTCCATCCGATCACCCTAGAAGGCACTGGGGGGCAGGGCGGTGATGGTCGCCGGCGTGGCGCGGATACGCTACCGATCGCCGCCGTTCGACGTGACAGGAGCCAGCACGATGGACCCAGTACAGGGCGAGCCCGACATCCACACCACCGCCGGGAAGCTGGCCGACCTGGAGCGCCGCATCGACGAGGCGGTACACGCGGGCAGCGCCCGAGCGGTCGAGAAGCAGCACGCCAAGGGCAAGATGACCGCGCGCGAGCGGATCGAGTACCTGCTCGACGAGGGCTCGTTCGTCGAACTCGACGAGTTCGCGCGGCACCGCTCCACCAACTTCGGTCTGGAGAGCAACCGCCCCTACGGCGACGGCGTGGTGACCGGTTCCGGCACGGTCGACGGTCGCCAGGTGTGCGTGTTCTCCCAGGACGTCACCGTCTTCGGAGGCAGCCTGGGCGAGGTCTACGGCGAGAAGATCGTCAAGATCCAGGACCTCGCGATCAAGACCGGCGTCCCGCTGGTGGGCATCAACGAGGGCGGCGGCGCGCGCATCCAGGAGGGTGTCGTCTCGCTCGGCCTGTACGGCGAGATCTTCCGCCGCAACGTGATCGCCTCCGGCGTGATCCCGCAGATCTCGCTGATCATGGGCGCCGCGGCCGGCGGCCACGTGTACTCGCCCGCGCTCACCGACTTCGTCGTGATGGTCGACCAGACCTCGCAGATGTTCATCACCGGTCCCGACGTCATCAAGACGGTCACCGGCGAGGACGTCACGATGGAGGACCTCGGCGGCGCCCGCACGCACAACAGCAAGTCCGGCAACGCGCACTACATGGGCGCGGACGAGAAGGACGCGCTGGAGTACGTCAAGGGCCTGCTGTCCTACCTGCCGAGCAACAACCTGGAGGAGGCCCCGTCCTTCGACGAGGCCGCCGACCTGGAGACCACCGACTTCGACCGGGATCTGGACACGCTGATCCCGGACTCGGCGAACCAGCCGTACGACATCCACACGGTGATCGAGCACGTCCTGGACGACGCGGACTTCCTGGAGGTCCAGCCGCTGTTCGCGCCGAACATCGTGGTCGGCTTCGGCCGGGTCGAAGGTCGGTCCGTGGGCATCGTGGCGAACCAGCCGATGCAGTTCGCCGGCACGCTGGACATCGACGCGTCCGAGAAGGCCGCGCGCTTCGTGCGCACCTGCGACGCGTTCAACATCCCGGTGCTGACCTTCGTGGACGTGCCCGGCTTCCTGCCCGGCACCGACCAGGAGTGGAACGGCATCATCCGCCGCGGCGCGAAGCTGATCTACGCGTACGCCGAGGCGACCGTGCCGCTGGTGACCATCATCACCCGCAAGGCGTACGGCGGTGCGTACGACGTGATGGGCTCCAAGCACCTGGGGGCCGACGTCAACCTGGCCTGGCCGACCGCGCAGATCGCGGTGATGGGCGCGCAGGGCGCGGCGAACATCCTGCACCGGCGCACGATCGCCGCCTCGGACGATCCCGAGGCGACCCGCGCGCGGCTGATCCAGGAGTACGAGGACACGCTGTGCAACCCGTACGTGGCCGCCGAGCGCGGCTACGTGGACGCGGTCATCCGCCCGTCCTCGACCCGGGCGCACGTGGTCAAGGCGCTGCGTGCGCTGCGCGGCAAGCGCGAGACGCTGCCGCCGAAGAAGCACGGCAACATCCCGCTGTAAGTCGGACCACACCGGGTCGGTCCCGGCGCGTGCGCCGCGGACCGGCCCGGCCAGGGCCTGGAGGTCCCCATGATCAAGGTGGTGCGGGGTGAACCCACCCCGGAGGAACTGGCGGTGATCGTCACCGTCGTGGCGGCCAAGGCGAGCGGCGGCACCGTCGCGCCGGAACCCGCCGCGCCCTCGCAGTGGAACGCGCCGGCCCGGCTGGTGCGCCGACCGTTGCGACCGGGGCCCGGTGCCTGGCGCGCGAGCGCCTGGCCCTCCTGAACGAACACATCCGCGACCTTCGCACCTCGAAGGTCGGTAAATCGCACGACCCGACTTGAGTACTCGTACTCAAGATCGCCCGGTGACACCCGTCGCACGATGAGTGCATGCGTGACCGTGACGAGTTCTCCGAGGAAACCCGGCGCGCCGTGGCCCAGCTACGGCGCGCCGTGTGGATCCTGCCCGTGGTGGTGATCCTCGGTCTGCTCGTGCTCGGCCTGTGACCGGGCGGCCCGTGCCCGATCGGCGCGCCGCGGCCCGGTACGTTGGCGGCATGACCGACCGTGCCCCCTCCCGTTCCCTCGTGCTCGCCTCGGCCTCCCCCGCACGCCTGAAACTGCTGCGCGACGCCGGGATGGACCCCAAGGTCGTGGTCAGCGGCGTCGACGAGGACGCGCTCGCCGCCGGCACGCCGCGCGAACTCGCGCTGCTCCTGGCCGAGGCCAAGGCCGACGCGGTGGCCGCCGGGCTCACGGCCGACGAACTGGTCGTGGGCTGCGACTCGGTCCTGGAGTTGGACGGCCGCGCGCTGGGCAAGCCGGCCGACGCCGCCGAGGCGTGGGAGCGCTGGCAGTCGATGCGCGGACGCGCCGGGGTGCTGCTGACCGGGCACTGCGTGATCGACCGGCGCAGCGGACTGCGGGTGTCCGACGTGGCGGCCACCACGGTGCGGTTCGGGACGCCGGACGACGACGAGGTGGCCGCGTACATCGCCACCGGTGAACCGCTGCACGTGGCGGGCGCCTTCACCCTGGACGGCTACGCGTCGCCGTTCGTGGACGGCATCGACGGCGACCCGGGCAACGTGATCGGCCTGTCGCTGCCGCTGCTGCGCCGGCTCCTGGCCGGTGTGGGTGTGCGGATCGTCGATCTCTGGACCTGAGGGGCCGTCAGGAGGTGGGCCCGTCCGGCCGGTTCAGGTCGCGCCGGACCGGGCCGGGGCCCAGGCCCGACAGCCCGGACGGCGGTTGCGGGGGGTACGCGCCGGGGCTCGGCTGCTGCTGCGGCAGATACGGCTGCGGGGCGGGTTCGGCGTAGGCGTTCGGTGCCCACGGGCCGCCGCCGGGGACCGGTGCGCCGACCGGGCCGGGACCGGGGCCCGGGCCGCGCCCGGGAGCACGCGGCGGCGGGGTGCCGCGCAGTGCGGCCAGCAGTGCGAGCGGCAGCGCGATCGCGGCGAGCACGAGCAGCGGTAGCGGTACCCCGCCGGGCTTCTCGGTCAGCCACTCCACCCAGCCGTAGTCGGCCGACGCGGCCTGCAGTTCCGGCCACACCGGTCCGCATGCCGCGCCCAGGCCGAATGCCGCGATCGCCGCCTCCGGACGCAGCCCGCCGATCACCACGCCGATCGCCGCCGCGCCCGCACAGCGCACCGCGAGCTGATGCCCGGAGCCGGCCGCGGGGCCGATGAACTCGGCCAGGACCAGGGCGAGTGCGGCCAGGCCGATCGCGTACGCCCCCAGTGTCCGGGCCGCGACCGCGCCCAGGATGCCCGCGACGGCGAGCCCGAGCAGCCACGGCAGGTATTCGCCCGGACCGTCCAACCCCAGCCCCGGGTTGCCCTCGGTACGGTCCCACGCGAACAGCGCGGCCGGGAACGCGGCCAGCCCGACCGCCATCGCCAACAGCGCGCCCGCGACCGAACGCACCCCGTCCACCCGATAGGTCAGCACCGCGGCGACCAGGCAGCCCGCCAACGCGACGATCGGCCACAGCCCGAGCACCTTGGGCTTGTCCTCGCCCATCACCACGGACGCCGCGGCGACCCCGACGCCGACCAACCCGAGCAGGAACACCCCACCGGAGGCGCCCGCTTCGGATTCCTGCCAGCCTCGGCCGGGCGGGACCAGCACCCGTCCGGTGGGCAGCAGGAGCAACAGGTAGCCGAACGCGACCAGCGGCAGCCAGGTCTGCAGACCGGCCCCGGACTCCCACATCGGATCGAGCACGTCCGACCCGCCGAGCACGAACAGCAGCGGTACGGCGGCCGCGAGCGTCGCCGCGAACGCGGCGTTCAGCGGCGCCTGGTGTCGCGGCACCGCGAGGTGGATCCACAACACCACGCCGATCAGCACCTGCACCGCGAAGCCGAACCGCAACAGGTAGACGAAGCCGAGCCAGCGCACGTCGCCCGAGCCGTCGTAGTGCGTGGCGATCGGGTCGAGCGCGGTGGTCAGCGCGGCGCCGGCCAGGCCGATCACCAGCACGCCGCCGACCGCGCCGCGGCGATGGGTGAAGACGCTGTCGGTGAGTCCGACGCCGCCGATCACCAGCGGCACCGCCCACGGCAACAACACCGCGATCAGATCCCACACCGACCAGTCGTCGGCGCCCGCGATCGTCGGCGCCGGGAACGATCCGTAGTCGGCCGGGTCCGCGGCGGCCGGAACCGGTACGGCGGGGTCGATGCCGGCCCGGAGCAGTACCAGCGCGGCAGCCGTGCCGAGCACGACCAACAGCGCACCGGGCACCCACTCCAGGGACAACCGGCCCACCGGTTCGGGGCGCCGCGCACGGCCCTCCGCGAATCCGGCGCCGGCCTCGTAGGCCTTGCGTATCACTCCGCCGGCCATGGCCGTCTCCCCCGGGTCGTCGTACAGGCAGCTTAGGGAAGAGCGGCGGTCGTCCGCTCCCGAAGCGGAAGACGCGGACCCCATCGGTTCGGATCCGCCGGAAGTCCCTCGACCATCCCTCGATCGCCGGGCATCGCCGCGACGTCCGCGGCCATTACCTCGGAGGGAATCGACCGCCCCACCACGTGTCGAGCACAGTCGTGGGTGTCGGCAATCGAACCCTGGAGGACCCCATGAGCGCCCAGTCCCTGCACTCCACGTTCGCGGCCGGTGGATCGACCGGCGACGGCGCCGTCCGCGGCGACACCGGCCTGCTGCGCATCGCGCTGCGCCTGGACGCGATCGCCACCGGCGCGGTGGGCCTGGCCGCGCTGGCCGGTTGTGCCGCCTTCGACGGCGCCCTCGGCCTGCCCACCGCGTTCCTGGCCGGCCTCGGTGCGTTCCTGCTGCTCTACGCGTCGGCCGTGTGGCGGGTGGCCGGCCGGTCCGCGCCGCATCGCATCGGCACACGCGTGGTGATCGCCCTCAACCTGCTGTGGTTCGCGGACAGCCTGGTGATGGCCGGCGCGGGCTGGTTGGACCCGACCGGCCTGGGCACCACGCTCGTCGTGCTCCAGGCGATCGCGGTGCTCGGCTTCGCCGATCTGCAGATCTTCGGGCTGCGCAAGGCGAACAGGTCCGTGCGATGACCGTCGGCGGGAAGGCCGTCGGGCCGTCGAGGAGGCGTCGTGCCGCGTTCGTGGAACACCGCGTACGGTCGGGTGCCATGAGTTCGGGACCCGGGAGCATCGTCACCGAGCGGCCCGCCGGCCGCCCCGCCGGCCGCCGATCGAGCGGCGAGTTGATCCGGCACTGGCGGCAACACCGACGGCTGAGCCAACTGGAGCTGTCCGCGGAGGTCGAGGTGTCCACCCGGCACCTGAGCTTCATCGAGACCGGCCGCGCGGTGCCCAGCCGGGACATGGTGTTGCGGCTGGCCGAATACCTGGAGGTCCCGCTGCGCGAACGCAACCGGATGCTCCTGGCCGCGGGCCATGCCCCGGCGTACAACGAAAGCCGGCTGGACGCGCCGGAATTGCACGCGGTGATGACCGCGATGCGCCAGATCCTGGTCGGGCACGGTCCCTACCCGGCGGTGATCGTGGACCGGGCCTGGAACATCGTCGACGCGACCCCGAGCATCGCGCTGTTCACCGAGGGCGTGGCCCCCGAGTTGCTCACCGATCCGCTCAACGCCTATCGGGTGAGCCTGCACCCCGAGGGCATGGCGCCGCGGATCGTCAACCTCCCGCAGTGGCGCGCGCATCTGCTGCACCGACTGCGTCGGCAGGTCGCGATCACCGGGGACCCGCTGGTCCGGGAACTGTACGACGAGGTGAGCGGCTACCCGGGCGGCGAGCCGCCGAACGCGGCCGGGCCCGGCGCGCCGGCCATCCCGTTGGGCATCCGGTTCGGCGGTGAGGTGTTGTCCTTCGTGAGCACGGTGGCCACGTTCGGCACCGCGGTCGACATCACCGTGGCGGAGATCTCGATCGAGTCGTTCTACCCCGCGGACAAGCGCACCGGGCAGATCCTGCGCGAATTGCACGGCGACTGACGGTCGGGGTGGGTGGGGATGGCCGGCCGGGTCGGGGCTCGGTCTCGGTTCGACGGCGGGTTCAGCCGCGGAGCCGGTGGCCCCAGACCTCGGCCGGCCGGGTCACCGGGTCGGGGCGCCACTCGCCGAGGCGGGCCCAGTCCCAGGATCGCAGCGCCGCGAGCGCGGCATGGTTGTCCCGGGGCACCCGCGCCGCGGCGAAGGTGGCATCGGTGCCCGCGAGCAACTTCTCCCGCATCCGGCCGGCCAGTCCCTGACGTCGGTGCTGGGGTACGACCATGAGGTCCACGATCACGAACACCTTGCCGGCCGCCGCCGATTCGGCCACGTCCTCGGCCAGTTCCCCGTGGAATCCGGTCCACCAGCCGCTCGCCCGCCGAGGCGGGAAGCCGTACGTGCAGCCCGCCGCCGCGCCGGCTCCGTTCGCGACCACCATCTCGAACCCGGGCTGTTGGATGTGGTCGGCGTAGCGCCGCAGGAAATCGGGGCGGCCCGGCGGGTCCTCGCCGTAGGTCTTGACGTACGTATCCGCGACGGATTCCCGCTGTTGGTCGGCCTGCCAACGGGTCAGCCGGCGCAAGAACACCTCTGCCACCAGTACCTCCTGCCCAGGCATGGGATGCCGTAGCGGTTCACATCGTGGCAGCCGGCCCCGCCCGGGGGAAACACCACGAGCCGAATACCGCCCGGTCGGGTAGCGAACCCCGGCGACCCGCGGCCGCGGGCGGTCCCGTCGAGGTCAGGCGGTTTGCGTGTTTCGGCCTCTTTCGGCCGCGTGTGCTCGTAGCCTGCGCACGGGGTACGGCGAGGAGAAAGTCGAGAGTGCCGAACGTGCGGGAACCGGGTAATGCGTGGGACATGTGTGCCGAGGCTCACGACGAGCACGAGTGGGTGTATCAGTACGGGCCGGACGGACCGGCGGGCAATCCGTGGGCCAAGGCCTGCAAGCACTGCGGGAAGATGGCGGGGGCGAACGTCCCCGAAAGCGGGCCGCTCGGGCGCTCCACCGGCGGCGACTGCCTGGGCGGCTGACGGGACCCGACACATAACTGGAACACGTTTCAGGTATACCCGGGCATCGACGCCCGGCACCTGCGGAGTACGTTGACCCCACCGGCAACGTGGCCGGCAGCTCCATCGCAGGCCATGAACATGGCGGGTTGCCGTACCCATGACGAGGTGGGGCGGCCGATTGTGCCCGCCTTCGAATCCCTAGACTCTCCGCAGTTCAGGAGGGAGCCAGATCGTGCGCAAGGTACTCATCGCCAACCGTGGGGAAATCGCGGTCCGCGTCGCCCGAGCATGCCGGGATGCCGGCATCGCCAGTGTGGCCGTCTACGCCGAACCGGACCGGGATGCTCTGCACGTGCGGGTGGCCGACGAGGCCCACGCGCTCGGCGGAAACACTCCGGCCGAGAGTTACCTGGACGTGGCCAAGGTTTTGCAGGCCGCCCAGGACTCCGGCGCGGACGCCATCCACCCCGGATACGGATTCCTGTCGGAGAACGCGGAATTCGCCCAAGCCGTGCTGGACGCCGGCCTCACCTGGATCGGACCGCCGCCGCAGGCGATCCGCGACCTCGGTGACAAGGTGGCCGCCCGGCACATCGCCCAGCGGGCCGGCGCGCCCCTGGTCGCCGGCACCCCGGACCCGGTCTCGGGTGCCGAGGAAGTGGTGGAGTTCGCGAAGGCCAACGGCCTGCCGATCGCCATCAAGGCCGCCTTCGGCGGTGGCGGGCGCGGCCTCAAGGTGGCCCGCACCCTCGAAGAGGTTCCCGAGCTGTACGACTCGGCGGTGCGTGAGGCGGTGGCCGCGTTCGGCCGCGGCGAGTGCTTCGTCGAGCGGTACCTGGACCAGCCGCGGCACGTCGAGACCCAGTGTCTGGCCGACACCCACGGCAACGTGGTGGTCGTGTCCACCCGCGACTGCTCGCTCCAGCGCCGGCACCAGAAGCTCGTCGAGGAGGCGCCCGCGCCGTTCCTGACCGAGGAGCAGAACGCCGAGCTGTACCGCGCGTCGAAGGCCATCCTCAAGGAGGCCGGCTACGTCGGCGCCGGGACCTGCGAGTTCCTGGTGGGCCAGGACGGCACCATCTCCTTCCTGGAGGTCAACACCCGTCTCCAGGTCGAGCACCCGGTCACCGAAGAGGTGACCGGCATCGACCTGGTGCGCGAGATGTTCCGAATCGCCGACGGCGAGGCGCTCGGCTACGACGACCCGCCGCTGCGCGGCCACTCGTTCGAGTTCCGGATCAACGGCGAGGACCCGGGGCGCGGCTTCCTGCCCGCTCCCGGCGAGGTCACCAAGTGGCTTCCGCCGTCCGGCCCGGGCGTGCGCCTGGACTCGGGCGTCGAGCAGGGTTCGGTGATCGGCCCGGCGTGGGACTCGCTGCTCGCGAAGCTGATCGTCACCGGTCGCGACCGCAAGCAGGCGCTCCAGCGGGCCAAGCGCGCGCTGGACGAGTTCGTCGTGGACGGCATGGCCACCGCGCTCACCTTCCACCGCGAGGTGGTGGTGGACCCGGCGTTCGCGCCCGAGCTGGCCGGCTCGACCGACCCGTTCACGGTGCACACCCGGTGGATCGAGACCGGGTTCGAGAACACGATCGCCCCGTTCGGCGGCGGCGCGGACTCGGCCGAGGAGGCCGGCGAGCGCGAGACCGTCGTGGTCGAGGTCAACGGTCGGCGCTTCGAGGTCACCCTCCCGGCGGGCCTCGGCGCGTCCGGCGCGGCCCCGGCCGCGGGCAAGAAGGCGCCCAAGCGCGGCGGTGCCAAGAAGGCCGGCGCCGCGGCGAGCGGTGACTCGCTGGCCAGCCCGATGCAGGGCACCATCGTCAAGGTCGCGGTCGAGGAGGGTCAGCAGGTCGCCGAGGGCGAGCTGATCGTGGTCCTGGAGGCGATGAAGATGGAACAGCCGCTCAACGCCCACCGGGCGGGCACGGTCAAGGGCCTGGTCGCCGAGGTCGGCGCGACGGTCACCTCCGGCGCGGTGCTCTGCGAGATCAAGGACTGATCCGGGTCGCCCACCCGCGGATCGGCCACGATCGTGCGGGTGGGCGTCCCGAGCGCCCCCGCCCGACA